>JAFABT010000132.1 GCA_023425905.1 Actinomycetes bacterium
CCTTCACCGGCAGGTACGTGCCGGACGATCCGTTGTGAAGAGTGTCAGTGTCTTCAGTATGTTCTGTCAGCGCTGACACGGGCCGACGCGAAGCGCGCCGCACCCGCGCTCATCCTGCCACAGCCACGGCCTCCCGGACGAACACGAGCAGTTCCGCGCAGAACGACGACGGGTCCGCGGCGCGCAGCGGCGCGACCGTCTCGCCCGGACCGACCTTGATCGCGACGTCTCCGCCGTCGAGCGCCGCGAAGGCGTCCTCGTCCGTGCGGTCGTCCCCCGCGTAGAGCACCGCGGCCGCGCCGAGCGTCTCGCGCAGCTGCTCGAGCGCCTCGCCCTTGTCCGTGCTCACGAGGCCGAGCTCGACGACGTCCTTGCCGACGACGACCTTCACACCCTCGGCCGCGCCGACGGCCAGGGCCTCGTGGGCCGCGGTCTCGGACGCGGCGGGGTCCGCGAGACGGGTGTGCACGACGACGTTGTACGGCTTGCGCTCGACCCACACCCCGTCTCGGTCCGCGTTCGCCGCGTCGAGCCGGTCCGCGAGGTGGGTCGCGCGGGCGCGGGCGTGCGCCTCCGCGTCGCCAGCTCCCTCTGTCTCGTCGAGCACGAGCGCGCCGTCGGCCCCGACGAGGCCCCGCTCGGCCCCGTGCGAGCCGACGAGCAGCGTGCCGACGGGAAGCGGGGACGCGAGGGCATGGAGATCACCGAGCCGACGGCCCGAGACGAGGGCGAGGTGGATCCCCGTGGCCGGGACGTCCCCGACCTCGGCGAGGGCGGTCGCCGCGTCCGGCAGCATGCGTGACGTGGCAGGGTCGTCCTGCAGCGGGGCGAGCGTGCCGTCGAAGTCGAGCGCGACGAGCAACGGGCGTCGGGTCCGGTCGACCGCGAGCTGGTGCAGCGCGGATCGCAGCTCGCCCGCTGCCGCGTTCATCGCGGGACCGCCTGCAAGGTCTCGAGGAACGTACGCGACCACTTCGCGACGTCATCGGTGAGGACGCGCCGTCGCAGCCGTCGCATCCGTCGGCTCGCCTCACCCCGAGGCATCCGGGTCGCGTACTCGATCGCGTCCTTGAGGCCGTCGATGTCGTGCGGGTTGACGAGCAGCGCGGACGTGAGCTCGTCCGCCGCCCCCGTGAACTCCGAGAGCACGAGGACGCCCGTGTGATCGGTGCGCGCCGCCACGTACTCCTTCGCGACGAGGTTCATGCCGTCGCGGAGCGCGGTGACGAGCATGACGTCCGCGGCGAGGTAGAGGGCGACCATCTCCTCGAGCGGGTAGGAGTGGTGCATGTAGTGGATAGCCGCGTGGCCGAGCTCACCCATCTCGCCGTTGATGCGGCCGACCGCGAGCTCGACCTCTTCACGCAGCTGCATGTAGGCGCCGACGTTCTCGCGGCTCGGGCTCGCGACCTGGACGAGCGTCGCGGCCGGGACGGTGAGCCGACCCTCGTCGAAGAGCTCCCCGACGGCCTTGATGCGGTGCCGGATGCCCTTCGTGTAGTCGAGCCGGTCGACGCCGAGCAGGACGACGTCGGGGTTGCCGAGCTCCTCGCGGATCTGCGCGGCCCGGGTGCGCACGTGCTCGGTGCGCGCGAGCTCGTCGACCTGGCCGGAGTCGATCGAGATGGGGAAGTCGTCCGCAATGACCTCACGGGCCGGGAGGCCGTCGATCTCGGGGATGCGGATGACCCGGCCGCGCGTCGTCCACCCCGTGACGCGTCGTGCCGCACGGAGGAAGTTCGACGCGTCCGACGCGCGCTGGAAGCCGACGAGGTCCGCGCCGAGGAGGCCGTGGACGACCTGCGCGCGCCAGGGGAGCTGGGCGTAGATCCCCCAGGGCGGGAACGGGATGTGGTGGAAGTACCCGATGCGGACGTCGGGGCGCAGCTCGCGCAAGATCGCGGGCACGAGCTGGAGCTGGTAGTCGTGCACCCACACGGTCGCCCCGGGCGCGGCCTGCGCGGCCGCGGCCTCCGCGAAGCGCCGGTTCACACGGCGGTAGGCGTCCCACCACACGCGGTGGTAGGCGGGTGGGGCGATGACGTCGTGGTACAGCGGCCAGAGCGTGTCGTTCGAGAAGCCCTCGTAGTAGTCCGCGTGCTCCTGCTCGGACAGCGGGACGGGGACGAGGTGGATGCCGTCGGCGTCGAAGGGACTGAGCTCGACGCCCGTCGTGCCGGGCCATCCCACCCACGCGCCGTGCGCGGCCCGCATGAGGGGCTCGAGGGCGGAGACGAGACCGCCGGGGGCTCGCATCGTCGTCACGGAGCCGTCGTCCTGGACGGTCACGTCGACCGGAAGGCGGTTCGCGACGACGACGAGGTCGTGCGTTCCGACGGGGGCCTGGGTCTCGGGCTGGTTCTGCTGCGTCTGATCAGTCACTGAGTTTGCTCCTCGGGTCCAGTCCGAGGGTAGCCGCGCAGGCCACGGCGCGCGGGGCGAGCGGCGAGGGTGTGAGGGCCCTCACGTCAGGCTAGCGTGCAGGACATGGAGCGCGTGGGGTTGCAGCCGGGCACCGACGTGGGCGGGTACACGATCGTCGCGCCCCTCGGCTCGGGGGGCATGGGCCACGTCTACCGTGCGGTCGACGGCGGCGGCGCCTCGGTCGCGCTCAAGCTGCTCCACCCGCACATCGGCGCGGACCCCGAGGCGCGTGAGCGGCTGCGGCGGGAGGTCGTCGCGCTGCAGCGGCTGCGCCACCCCGCAGTCGCGGCCGTCCTCGACGCGGAGGCCGACTCGACCGAGGCCTTCATCGTCACCGAGCTCGTCGACGGCCCGACGCTCGAGGAGGACGTCCGCCGTCGTGGCCCGTTCGACGCCGACGCGCTCGCGGACCTCGCGGCGGGCCTCGATGAGGCGCTCGACGCCGTCCACCGTGCCGGGGTGGTCCACCGCGACCTCAAGCCGAGCAACGTCCTCGTCACGGCCGAGGGGCCGGTGCTCATCGACTTCGGCATCGCGCAGGGCGCTGGCGACGCGCGGGTGACGTCGTCGGGGCTCGTCGTCGGCACCCCGGGCTACCTCGCCCCCGAGCTGCTCGACGACGCCGACCCGACGCCGGCCACCGACCGGTGGGGGATGGCGGCGCTGCTCGCCTTCGCGGCGACCGGCCGGGACCCCTTCGGGATCCGTCCTCTTGAGGTCGTGCTCGCCCGGGCGCGGACCGGCAAGGCCGACCTCGCAGGCCTCGGCCCGGGGACGTCCGCCCTGTTGCGCGCGGCCCTCGACCCTGACCCTGCGCGTCGGCCGGGACCACGGGTCCTCGTCGAGGGACTGCGAGAGATCGCGGTCGACGGTGATCCGGACGACGCGGACCCCAGCACGGCCCGCCTGTCTGAGGCCGCCACGGTGCGGCTCGCCGCACCGCCCCCTCCTCCGGGCGTGCGGGCGCCGGTCGGTCGTCCGCAGCACGACGCCGACGGCCACGGGGCCAGCGAGGAGGCAGCGGCCGGCGAGGCGCCCACGGCGGTCATGGAGCCCACGTGGCTCTCGCAGGACAACGCTCCCGTCCACGACGGCTCGACCCGGGTGCTCGAGGTCGGTGCGCTCCGGGACGGGGTCGAGCACGGGGCCACGGACGACGCCGGTTGGGACGCGGCAGGCGGCGGCTACGGCGGAGACGAGGGCGTCGGAGGCGAGGACGTCTACGCGCCGCCGGAGCCGATCCGGCGCCGCTTCGTCGTCGCCGTGCTCGCGCTCGTCGCCGTGGCCTGCGCGGCCTGGTTCCCGGGAGTGACCGCGATCGTCGTCGCAGTGCTCCTCGTCCTCCTCCATGCGGTCGACTCCGGTGCCGGTGCGCTCGAGGAGCGGCGGGCCCGGCGCGGAGGCGCGCGGCGTGGCGACGGGGCGCGGGCCGTGCTCGCCGCACCCTGGCACCTCGTGCGGGGGCTCGTGCTCGCACTGCCCTCCCTCGTCGTCGGCGCGAGCGTCGCGGTGCTCCTCGGCGGCGGGCTGTGG
>JAFABT010000126.1 GCA_023425905.1 Actinomycetes bacterium
CCCGACCTGGCGCCAGCGAGCTCGCGCTGCCGGAAGGTGTAGTAGCTGATCGCCCGACGCCCCGAGACGAAGAGGTCGACCTCCTTGCCCTGCTCCGCGAGCCGAGCGATGAGCGCCTCGGTCTCACGGATCACGGTCGCGCTGTACGCCCCGGCCATGCCGCGGTCGGAGGCGATGAGCAGGACCGCGACCCGGTTGGTGTCAGAGCGCTCCGCAAGCATGGGGTGCGAGACCGTCGAGTGCGTAGCGAGCGCCGACACCGCACGGGTGATCGCCCGCGCGTAGGGCACGGACGCGGCCACCCGGCCACGTGCCTTGCCGATGCGCGAAGCAGCGATGAGCTCCTGGGCGCGGAACACCTTCTTGAGCGACTGCGTCGACTTGATGCGCGCCTTGTAGACCCGCTGTGCTCCGGCCACGTCAGGCCTTCTTCTGCCGGACGATCTGCTCCTGCTCGACCTGGATCTCCTCGTCGTCCTCGGCCTTGCCGATGAGCGGCGTGCCGTCCCCGTTGAGGAACCCGAGCCGGAAGGCGTCGACCGCGTCCCGCAGCGCGTTCTCGGTGTCGTCCTCGAGCTTGCCCGTCGACTCGATCGTCGTGAGGACGTCCGTGTTGCGGCGGAGGTGCTCGATGAGCTCGGCCTCGAAGCGACGCACGTCGTCGAGCTGGACGTCGTCGAGCAGACCCTTGGTGCCCGCCCAGATGGCGACGACCTGGTCCTCGACCGGGTAGGGCGAGTACTGCGGCTGCTTGAGCAGCTCAAGCAGCCGCGCACCACGGTTGAGCTGCGCGCGGGAGGTCGCGTCGAGGTCCGAGGCGAACATCGCGAAGGCCTCGAGCGAGCGGTACTGCGCGAGGTCGAGCTTGAGCGTGCCCGAGACCTTCTTCATGGCCTTGATCTGCGCGGAGCCGCCGACGCGGGAGACCGAGATGCCGACGTCGACCGCGGGGCGCTGGTCCGCGTTGAAGAGGTCCGACTGGAGGAAGATCTGACCGTCCGTGATCGAGATGACGTTCGTCGGGATGTACGCGGAGACGTCGTTCGCCTTGGTCTCGATGACCGGGAGACCCGTCATCGACCCGGCACCGAGCTCGTCCGAGAGCTTCGCACAACGCTCGAGCAGACGGGAGTGCAGGTAGAAGACGTCACCCGGGTAGGCCTCGCGGCCCGGCGGACGGCGCAGGAGGAGCGAGACGGCACGGTAGGCCTCGGCCTGCTTCGACAGGTCGTCGAAGACGATGAGGACGTGCTTGCCCTGGTACATCCAGTGCTGGCCGATCGCCGAACCGGTGTACGGAGCGAGGTACTTGAAGCCGGCCGGGTCCGAGGCCGGGGCGGCGACGATCGTCGTGTACTCGAGAGCGCCGGCCTCCTCGAGGGCGCCGCGCACGGCGGCGATCGTCGAGCCCTTCTGGCCGATTGCGACGTAGATGCAGCGCACCTGCTTGGTCGGGTCGCCCGAGTCCCAGTTGGCCTTCTGGTTGATGATCGTGTCGATCGCGATCGCCGTCTTGCCGGTCTGGCGGTCACCGATGATGAGCTGACGCTGGCCACGCCCGATCGGGATCATCGCGTCGATGGCCTTGAGGCCCGTCTGCAGCGGCTCGTGGACGGACTTGCGGGCCATGACGCCCGGCGCCTGCAGCTCAAGAGCGCGGCGTCCCTCCGTGGCGATCTCGCCGAGGCCGTCGATCGGCTTTCCGAGCGGGTCGACGACACGGCCCATGTAGCCGTCGCCGACCTCGACGGAGAGGACCTCGCCCGTGCGACGGACGACCTGCCCCTCCTCGATCCCGGTGAACTCGCCGAGGACGACGACGCCGATCTCACGGACGTCGAGGCTGAGCGCGAGACCGAGCGTGCCGTCCTCGAACTCGAGCAGCTCGTTCGCCATGACGCCGGGCAGGCCCTCGACCTGGGCGATGCCGTCGCCCGCGAGGGTGACGCGCCCGACCTCTTCGCGCACTGCGCCCTGCGGCTCATAGGACGACACGAAGCTGTCCAGCGCGGCCCGGATGTCCTCGGGCTTGATCGTCAGCTCAGCCATTGCTTCTCTCCTGTCGTGACCGCACCGGTCGGTGCGGTCGTACGTTCTGCG
This sequence comes from Actinomycetes bacterium, assembly GCA_023425905.1. Lineage (GTDB taxonomy): Bacteria > Actinomycetota > Actinomycetes > Actinomycetales > Cellulomonadaceae > JAFABT01. The sequence goes on from JAFABT010000126.1 coordinate 2,101, forward strand.
TGGGCTGTCCAGGTCACCTGGTCACGCCCCATGTTCGGTCTCGCGGGGGGAGCTCAGCCGGCGAGGCGGCGTCGTACGTCGTCGAGCCTGGAAAGGACCGTGGCCTCGACGACGTCGGACCCGATCTGGACCCGCATGCCGCCGATGAGCTCGGGGTTCACGGCGACGTGGACCTTGACCTTGCGGCCGTAGGCCTCGTCGAGCAGCGTCGTGAGTCGCGCCTGCTGCGCCTCCGTGAGCGGAGCCGCAGCCGTCACGGTCGCCACGAGGCGGCTCCGGCGCGCTGCAGCCGCTCGGATGACCGCGGTGAGCCCGGCGACGATGCTTCGGCCGCGCGGCTCCGCAGCGACCCGCTCCAGGAGGAGCGCGGTCACAGGGGCGACCGAACCGGAGAACACCGACCGTGCGAGATGCGCGCGGTGCGCGGAGGTCGCCCGCAGGTCGACGAGCGAGCGTCGCAGCTCCCGCTGGCCTGCCAGCACCTGGATGATGCGGAAGAGCTCTTCTTCCACCGTCTCGAGGTTGCCGGCGTTCTCGGCGGAGGCGAGCGCGGCGTCGACCGCGACGTGCTCGACCGCCGAGACGAGGTCCTCCTCGCTCGACCAGCGACCGCGGACGAGTCCCTGGACCGCCTCGACGACGCGGGCGTCCGCTCTACCCGTGAGCAGGCTCCCCACGAGCGCAGCCTTGTCGTCGCCGTCACGCGAGGGGTCGCTCAGCGCGCGCCGCACCGGACCCGAGGAGTCGAGCAGGTCGACGACCGAGAACAGCTCGTTCGCGAGCGACGAGGCATCGGTCCCGGCCGCGGCGAGGATCGGCTCGAAGCCGTCCTGGACCGTGGCGAGAGACGCCTGGCTCGTTCCCCGCATCACGCCTCCTTGGTGGCGTCAGCCGTGACCGACTGCTCGAGCTCGTCGAGGAAGCGGTCGACCATGCGCGAGCGGAGGGCCTCCTCGGCGAGGGACTCACCGACGATCCGCGAGGCGAGCTCGGTCGCGAGCGTCCCGACCTCGGCGCGCAGCGCGACCGCGGCCTGCTGGCGGTCGGCCTCGATCTGACGGTGCGCGGTCTCGACGATGCGCGCAGCGTCCGCGTTGGCCTTCTCACGGAGCTCCGCGAGGATGACCGCGCCCTCACCACGTGCGTCCTCGCGGATGCGTGCGGCCTCGGCGCGAGCCTCGTTGAGCTGCTGGTGGTACTCCTCGAGCGCGGCTGCGGCCTCTGCCTGAGCCGACTCCGCCTTGGCGAGCCCGCCCTCGATCTTCGCGGCGCGCTCGTCGAGGATGGCCGTGAACGTCGGCATGACCTTCTTGTAGAAGGCCAGCGCGATGACGACGAGCACGACCGTCGACCACAGGATGTCGTAGGTGGCCGGGATGAAGAGGTTGATCCCGCTCGGGGCCTCGGTGTCCCCGGCGGCCAGCACGAGGCTGGTCACGTCGAGGGCCGTCATCAGAAGAGGAAGCCGGTGACCAGGCCGAGGAGCGCGAGCACCTCGACGAAGGCCACACCGATGAACATCGTGGTGCGGAGCTGGCCCGCGACCTCAGGCTGACGGGCGATGCCCTCGAGCGCCTTGCCGATGAGGATGCCCAGACCGATGCCCGGGCCGAGCGTGGCCAGGCCGTAGCCGATGGTGGCGACGTTGCCGGAGACCTCGGCGAGGGTGGTGGTGTCCACTGTGGTGGTTCCTTCCATGTCGTGCCCAGGACGGGCATCGGGTCGTTGCTCGACGCGCGGGTTGCGTGAGCGGGTCGTGCTGGGTCAGTGCTCCTCGTCGACCGCCATGTTGAGGTACACGGAGGCGAGGAGCGCGAAGACGTAGGCCTGCAGTCCGGCGACAAGGACCTCGAACAGCGTGAAGGCGATGCCGGCGACGAGCGTCCCTGCGCCGACGAGCTTCATGGCGCCTGCGGCCTCGAAGAGGAAGAAGTGGGTGGCGGCGAAGCACAGCACGAGGATGAGGTGGCCGGCGATCATGTTCGCGGTAAGTCGCAGCGCGAGGGTCGCGGGACGGAACACGAAGACCTGCAGCGCCTCGATCGGGGTGATGAGGACGTAGAGGACCTTGGGCAGGCCCGGGGGCAGCAGGTTGTTCTTGAGGTAACCGCCGAGGCCGAACTTCTTCACGCCCACCGCGAGATACATGACGTAGACCCACGCCGCGAGGACGAGGGGCATGCCGATGAGCGACGTGCTCGCGATGTTGAGCAGCGGGACGACGCCGGTGATGTTGAGAACGAGGACCGTGAAGAAGATCGTCGTGATCATCGGCAGGAAGCGCCGGGTGTTGTGACCGAGCGTCTCCTCGGCGATGTTGACCCGGACGAAGTCGAGGACGAGCTCGAAGGCCGCCTGGCCTCGGCCCGGCACGAGCTTCGCGCGCCGTGCGGCCATGAGGGCGATCGTCACGAGCACCGCCGCCGCGATGATGCGCACGAGGATGATGCGGTTGATCTCGAAGGGCGTGCCGCCGAAGGCGATCGTCTCGGGGAAGAACTCGGCGATCGTGGGGGCGTGGAACCCTCCCTCGTCACCGCCTGACGCGGCGAGGGGCAGGATCGTCGCAAGGCTGGACAGAGCAAGCTCCCGGTGGTCGGATCGGCCAGGGGCACCGCGACTTCGCAGGCGCCTCAGACGGCACGTGGCCGTGGTTCGGGTGGAATCCTAGCCCATGAATCTAGGACTTCCGCCCCAGTCTCACGGCGCCCGAGGTCCGGTAGGGCGCCTCACGTGCCGGGCCCGGCTCAGTCCGTGCCTGTCGGGACGACGTAGGGCACGCGCCCCTGCTTGACGGCCCGGTAGTCGAGCAGCGCAGAGCCCAAGACCCCGACGAGCACGACGGCGACGAAGACGCCCTTGTCGTAGAAGGTCTGGTCCCGCAGGAGCGCGAAGAGCGCCACGAGGACGACCATCTTGCCCAGCCACGCACCGAGGATCACCGCGCCGAGGGTCGTCGGCGAGGAGTCGGACGTCTTGAGCATCGACAGCACCGTCGTGCCCGAGAACAGCAGCGTGACGGCGACGCCGAGGAGCGCCCCCCACACGCCGGGCAGCGCAGCGACGAGGTAGCCGACGGCGACCCCGAGGACCGTGACCACGGCGACGAGCACGAGCATGTCGCGCAGGGCGCGCGCGAAGACGGAACGTGCGGCGTCGGCCTGCGCGGCAAGGGCCTCCCGGACGACCTGACGGGCGTCAGGCTCGGGGCTGGGCGTCTGGTCGGTCACGAGGGTGCTCCTGTGGTCGAGGACTGCGGGGAGTGCTCCGGCGGGCGTCCGGGCACGACGGGCGTGAGCGGACGACCACGCAGCGGGACGAAGGTGACGACGAGGACGACGACGGCGCCGACGGCGAGCGTCACGAGGACGCTGCGCAACGGCAGCAGCACGAGCGAGGCCATCCCGAAGGCGATGAGCGCGGTCCACAGGTAGAGGATGAAGACCGCGCGACGGTGCGAGTGGCCGATCTGCAGCATGCGGTGATGGAGGTGCATGCGGTCCGGCGCGAACGGCGACTTGCCGGCCAGGAGCCGGCGCACGACCGCGAGGCCCATGTCGAGCAGCGGCAGGAGGAGCACTGCGAGCGGCAGCAGTATCGGCAGGAACGCGGGGATCGCCTGCCGGTCAGAGACGACCGCAGGGTCGATCTGCCCCGTGACGACGATCGTCGCGGCGGACATGACGAGGCCGATGAGCATCGAGCCGGAGTCGCCCATGAAGATGTGCGCAGGGTGGAGGTTGTGCGGCAGGAAGCCGAGGCACACCCCGACGAGGACGACGATGACGAGCGAGGCGACGTTGGAGTAGTCCCCCGGGTTCGCGTCCTGCGTGAGCAGGTAGGTGTAGAGGAAGAAGGCGGCGCCGCCGATCGCGATGAGGCCGGCGGCGAGCCCGTCGAGACCGTCGACGAAGTTCACGGCGTTCATCGCGAGCACGACGAGGAAGATCGTGAGGAACAGCCACATGCGCGACGAGGCGATGGTCACGCCCCCGATGGGCAGGGCGTAGAGCTGGACGCCGTTCCACGCCATGAAGCCCGCGGCAAGGACCTGCCCGACGAGCTTCGTCATCCAGTCGAGGTCCCAGATGTCGTCCGCGACACCGAGGAGGCACACGAGGGTCGCGCTCGCGAGGATCGCCCACGGCAGCGCGATCCCGCCGCCGGGCTCGAAGACGCTCGCGAGGAAGGGCAACCGGCTCGCGACGAGCATCGCGACGGCCATCCCGAGGAGCATCGCGAAGCCGCCGAGCCGCGGCGTCGGCACCGCGTGGACGTCACGGTCACGCACCGCCGTGATCGCGCCCACGCGAAGCGCGAGGCGCCGCACGAGTGGCGTGAGCACGTAGGTGACGACCGCGGCGACGAGGCCGACGAGGAGGTAGATCCTCATGCCGGGGCGCCACCACCCTCGTCGGGCCCTGCGACGTCGGCGTGCGCGCGGAGCGCCTCGAGCCCGATCGCCCCCGCACGCACGACGCGCAGCCTGGGCCCGGTCGCGTCGACGATCGTCGAGGCCACTCCCCCGGGCGCCTGCCCCGCCTCGAGATAGACGGCGACGGCGTCGCCCAGCTGGGCGTGCGCGTCCCCTGCCGTGAGTGCGGCCGGCTGGCCGGTGAGGTTCGCGCTCGAGACCGCGAGCGGACCGGTGCGGCGCAGCAGCGCGAGCGCCGCCGGGTGGTCGGGCTGTCGCAACGCGACCGTGCCGCCGGTGTCACCGAGGTCCCACGCGAGCGAGGGCTGCGCGCGGCAGATGAGCGTGAGTCCTCCGGGCCAGAACGCCGCGGCGAGCGCGCGTGCGCCGTCCGCGACGTCAGTCGCGAGACCGTCGAGGGTCCTCGCGTCCCCGACGAGGACGGGCGGGGGCATCTGCCGGCCGCGGCCCTTGGCGGCGAGCAGGCGAGCGACCGCCTCCGCGTCGAAGGCGTCGCACCCGACGCCGTACACCGTGTCCGTCGGCAGGACGACGAGCGCCCCGCGACCGACCGCGTTGACCGCCTCGTCGATCGGGGCGCCCCAGGACTCGGGGTCGTGCACGTCGAGAATCTGCGGGCTCACGACGGCGAGTGTTCCACGTCGAGGGCCTCGGTCGCAGGCGCCGCGACGCGGCGGGCGACGACCATGCGGTCGCGGCCGGTGAGGTCGACCCGCGTGGTGACGTCGACGAAGGCCCCGGTGGCCTCGACCTCCGCTCGCACCTGGGCGGCCTGGACCTCGGCGTGCTCCATGACGAGCAGCCCGCCCGGGGCGAGCAGCCGGGCCGCAGCGGCGATGACGGCGCGCGGGACCTCGAGCCCGTCGTCGCCGAGCCCGTAGAGCGCGAGCTCCGGGTCGTGGTCACGCACCTCGGGATCGATCGGCACCGCGCCCGGCGGGATGTACGGCGGGTTCGAGACGACGACGTCGACCGTGCCGTCGAGATCTGCGAACAGCGCGGGGTCGGCCACGTCGCCCTCGACGACGACCTGGGTGAGCGAGCCGACCGCGCCGGCGTTGTGCCTCGTGAGCAGCACCGCCGCAGGCGAGAGGTCTGCCGCGTACACCCGGGATCCCCGGACCTCGACGTCGACGCTGATGCCGATGATCCCCGAGCCGCAGCACAGGTCGACGATGACGGGCGTCCGACCCTCGGCGCGCACGCGTGCCGCCTCGTCGATCGCGACCTGCGCGACGACCTCCGTCTCCGGGCGCGGGACGAACACGTCCTCACCCACGGTCACCGTGATCTCCCGGAAGGCGGTGTGGCCGAGGATCCGCTGCAGGGGGTACCGCTCGCGGCGCCGCGCGACGTGCGCGTCGAACGCACCGTAGAACGCCTCGGTGCGCGCCTGGTCGAGCACCTCGCCCGTCGACGGCATCTCGTACCAGACGAAGTGCGGCAGGCCCAGGGCATGGGCGGCGAGCGCCTCGGCGTCGCGCTCGGGAGACGGCACCCCCGCGTCGGTGAGCGCGGTCGCCGCCTCGGCGATCACCGTGCGCAGGCCCTGGCGGGTGAGCGTCGTCGGGCGGGTCACTGGTCCCCCGTCGCGGCGAGACGTGCCGCCTCGTCGGCCTCGATCGCCGAGCCGACGACGGCGTCGAGGTCGCCGTCGAGGACCGCGTCGAGGTTGTACGACTTGTAGCCCGTGCGATGGTCGGCGATGCGGTTCTCCGGGAAGTTGTACGTGCGGATCCGCTCGGAGCGGTCGACGGTGCGCAC
>JAFABT010000262.1 GCA_023425905.1 Actinomycetes bacterium
GCGCGGGGACCGCGCGGGCGGTCGAGGCGTGCGCGCTGCCAGCGGCGCGGGCGGCGACGCGGGCGAAGTAGTCCTGGCGGCGACGCTCGGCGACGCCGGTGGGGCGGTCGGAGGCCGGGACGAGATCGGGGTCGAGGCTCGCGTTGATGCCGTCGCGGAGCAGCGCGAGGGCCTCGGTGCGCAGCTGGGAGATGCGCGACTGCGTGACGCCCATCTCGGCGGCGAGCTCGACGACGGGCCGGTCGCGGAAGAACAGCTCGACGACGACCGTGCGGAGACGCTCGGGCAGCTGGTCGACGCCGGCCGCGAGGTGGCGGACGCGCTCGTTGGCGAGCACCTGCTGCTCGGGGCCGAGGTTCGCATCGACGATCGAGTCGGCGATCGACCCGTCGAAGCCCTCCATGGACAGGACGCGCACCTCGGCGCTGCCGCGGGCCTCCTCGACCTCGGTCGCGGTGACACCGAGGGCGCTCGCGAGCTCCTCGCGGGTGGGGGTGCGGCCGAGGCTCGAGGTGAGGGTGTCGGACATCGTCGTCATGCGGCGGGCGCGCTGGCGGGCGCCGCGGGAGATCCAGTCCATGCCGCGCAGCTCGTCGACGAGGGCACCGCGGATGCGCAGCGCCGCGTAGCGGGCGAAGGGCACGCCGGTCGCGGGGTCGTAGGCGCGGGCGGCCTGGACGAGTGCGAAGTAGCCGGCGGAGGAGAGGTCCGAGCGGGACACGTGTGCGGGGACCCGGGAGAGGGTCGAGTTCACGTGGTAACCGACGAGAGCGAGGTTCTCGACGACGAGCGCGTTGCTCGCCTGCTCGGTGCTCGTGCTCATGTGGACCGTCCTTGCTCGACCGGAAAAAGTTCGTGTTTCGAAGGACGAGACAAGTTGGGTGCTGCCACCCCTCGGGACCGTCCGGCGCAACCATGGCGCAGAGGACGACCCCGTGGCTATCACCCGCTCTTCGGCCTCCCGCGGCGACTTGGGGGTTCGAGGTGCCATCGTCCGATTCGCGTCCCGGGCACACTTCTCCGAGCGCGCGAATCGGACACATGAGTGTGACGAAGATCACACTTGTGAACGGTCATCTTGCGTCGCCCCCCGCCTATGAGCGCACAGAGGCGCCCGCTGCACGGGGAAAGCACCCAGACCTGCGAGGCGACTGCGCGAAACGCCTCACATGCCCCAGCCAGGCGCCGATGAACACGTTGACGGCGGGCACGCAGCCCTGCGTCCCGCACTGGAAGGTGACCACACGCATGGGTGTCAACGAGCTCTCCGGGGTCCTGTGGCGCGAGCGCCAGCTCCTCGAGCTCCTCCTGTTCAAGCTGGAGGAAGAGCAGCTCATCCTCACGAGCGGCAAGACGCAGTGGCTCAACCACGCGACGCGCGAGGTCGAGTCGGTCCTCGACCGCATCCGCGAGGCGGAGCTCGGCCGCGCCCTCGAGGCGGACGAGGCAGCCCGGGCGGCGGGCCTCGAGCCCGGCGCGAGCCTGCTCGAGCTCGCCGCGGCGTCACCCGACCCGTGGAACGAGCTGCTGCGCGAGCACCACGCGGCGTTCGTCGACCTCACGGACCAGATCCACCACCTGGCGGAGTCCAACCGCGACCTGCTCGCGACCTCCCACCGCGCCACCCAGGAGACGCTCCTCACGCTGCAGGAGACGATCCAGACCTACAACCCCCGCGGCAGCACGTCCCAGGCCACCGGCTCGGTCATGCTGCTCGACGAGGACCTGTGAGGCCTCGACCATGAGCACATTCTCCGGACTGAGCACCGCGCTGTCGTCGCTCATCGCCCAGCGTCAGGCGATCGACGTCACCGGCCAGAACATCGCCAACGCCCGCACGCCCGGCTACACCCGGCAGCGCGCCGACCTCCAGAGCGTCCAGGCGCTGTCCGCCCCGACGCTGCACTCGAACAAGCAGACCGTCGGCAACGGCGTTGTCACGACCGGGATCACCCGGATCGGCGACATCTTCCTCGACTCCCGGGTGCGGGCAGAGTCGTCGTCCGCCGGGTTCTCCGCGGCCCGCGCGGGCGTCCTCGGCCGCATCGAGTCATCGATCGACGAGCCGAGCGACACCGGCGTGAGCGCCCAGCTGCAGGCCTTCTGGGCCGGCTGGCAGGACCTCTCCGGCAGCCCGCAGGAGTCGGCGACGCGGCGCGTCCTGCTCGGCGAGGCGCAGAACCTCGTCGCCCAGATCAGCGACGGCTACCGGGTCACCGAGACGCAGTGGAGCCAGCTGCGCACCGAGACCCAGACGCTCGTGACCAACCTCAACTCGACGGCCGAGTCGGTCGCGGACCTCAACAAGCAGATCCGCGCGATCCTCGTCTCCGGCGGGGCGGCGAACGAGCTCATGGACCAGCGCGACCTGCTCGTCACCGAGCTCTCGTCGCTCGCCGGTGCGCAGGCGCGCCACCGCGAGGACGGCACGGTCGACGTCATGCTCTCCGGCAACGCGATCGTCTCCGGCATCAACACGCACAAGGTCGAGGTCACCGGGTCCTTCACGATGGCCGGCGGGATCGGCCAGCCGCCCGCAGCGCTCGACCAGGTCGCGCTCCGGTGGGCAGGCTCGGGAACCGCGCTCACCCTCGAGGGCGGCCGACTCGCGAGCAACGTCGCGGAGCTCGCCCCGGCCGACCAGGGCGGCTCGCTCGCGATCGCCGCCGACGCGTGGAACGCCCTCGCGACGAAGATCCACGGCTCCGTCAACGCCCTCCACGGCACCGGCCAGACCCTCACCGACCCGCCCGGGCCGGCGGGCGACTTCTTCGCCCTCGCCGCCGGTCAGCCCGCCGCGACCGGCCTGTCCGTCGCGATCAGCGACCCGTGGCAGATCGCCGCAGGCGTCGCCGCGAACGGCGCGCTCGACGGGTCGCTCGGTGACCGCATCGCCCAGCTCGGCGCGGCCCCCGACGGCCCCGACGCCCAGTGGCGCGAGTACGTCGTCGACCTCGGCGTGCGCACCCGCCAGGCGACGACGCGCGCAGGCGTCATCGAGGCGTCCCGTCAGACCGCCGAGCAGATCCAGCTGTCCTACACGAGCGTCGACATCGACGAGGAGACGACCAACCTCCTCGCGATGCAGCGTTCCTACGAGGGTGCGGCGCGCGTCCTCACCGCGATCGACGAGATGCTCGACGTGCTCATCAACCGCACCGGCGTCGTGGGGAGATGACGATGATCAACCGGGTCACGCACCAGACGGTTCAGCGCAGCACGCTCGCGAACCTCCAGCTCAACCTCACGGCCATGGCCGACATGCAGGGCAAGCTCTCGAGCGGCCGCAAGATCTCCAAGCCGTCCGACGACCCTGCCGCGACGTCGCGCGCCCTCCAACTGCGCTCGGAGGCGCGCGCGACCACGCAGTACTCGCGCAACGCCGACGACGGCGCGGGCTGGCTCTCCACGGTCGACAGCGCCCTGCAGACGACGTCCGCCCAGCTGCGTCGGGCACGCGACCTCGTCATGCAGGGCTCGAACGACGGCGTGCTGAGCCCGCAGTCGCGTGAGGCGCTCGCCGCTGAGATCGACGGCATCCGGGAGGGTCTGCTCGACACGGCGAACTCCTCCTACATCGGGCGCTCCGTCTTCGCCGGGACGTCCGACGCCGGGCATGCGTTCGACCGGACGACGTACGCGTGGACCGGGACCCCCGGGTCGTCGGTCGAACGGCGCGTCACCCCAGACTCGACCGTGCGGGCCGACGGCGACGGCCTCGCGGTCTTCGGCGCCGGTGCGACGTCGGTGTTCGCCCTTCTCGACGACATCGCGGCCGACCTCCGCGCGGGCACGCCGGTAGCAGGTCGTCTCACCGCGCTCGACGCACGCCTGGACTCGACGCTCGGCGAGCTCGCCTCGGTGGGCACCCGGTACGGCCAGATCACCGCGGCGCAGTCCGGGACGGAGGCGACCCTCGCCTCGCTCAAGGCAGAGCTCTCCGGGGTGGAGGACATCGACGTGGCGGAGACGATCATGAACATCCAGATGCAGGAGGTCGCCTATCAGGCGGCGCTCGGCGCCGCAGCGCGCGTCCTGCAGCCGAGTCTGCTGGACTATCTCCGATGAGCGTCATGGTCGCGGTCTCGCCGTCCGAGCAGGGGACCGTCGTGCGCGAGGTGCCCGACGAGCTCGACTTCGTCACGCCCCCGCCCGGCATGGGCGGCCTCACGCGCTTCACGCTCGCCGGTCTCGACGACGTCGGTCTGCTCTTCGCGTTGCGAAGCCTCGAGGACCCGGCCGTGCGGCTGTTCGCCGTCGCCCCGGTGCCGTACTTCCCTGACTACGCGCCGAACCTCGACGCGCAGACCCGTGAGGACCTCGGGCTCGGCGTCGTCGCGACGGGTGCCGCCCCCGCGGAGGACCCGGCAACGCTCCTCGTCATCGTCCACCCGCCGCACGACGGCGACGGCCCGACGGCGAACCTCATGGCGCCTGTCGCGCTCAACCCCGTCACGGGCTCGGCCGCGCAGGTCGTCCTCGACGACGACCGGTGGCCGATGCGGGCCCCCTTCGGCGCGGCATGACCGCCCCGCTCACGGACCAGCACGGCGACGGCATGCTGCCGGCCGTGCCGCTCGGCGAACGCACGCTCGTCCACCGGCACCCGGTCTACGCGACGACGGGCGTCGTCCTCGGCTACGCGCTGCGCATCCACGTGACGCCGACGCTCGAACCGGGCGAGGACCTCGTCGCGGCCGTCCAGGAGGTGTCGCTCACGCTCGACCTGCCGGGCCTCGTCGCGGACCGGCTGTGCTTCTTGCCGGCGACCCCGCAGATGCTCGCGGGCCAGCTGCCGCGGCTCGACTCGCCGTCCGGGCTCGTCCTCGAGCTGTCCCCCGCGCTCGTCGCGGCGCCGGAGACGTACGAGCAGGTCGTCTCGCTCTACGAGTTCGGCGTCCAGCTGCTCATCGCGGACTACACCGGGAGCGACGCGCAGGACCACCTGCTGCCCTTCGCGACCTTCGTCTCCCTGCTGCCGGGGCTGCCGACGGAGCGCCTCGCGTCCGCGGTCACGCGCGCGCACGCCGCGGGCAAGGTCGCGATCGCCTTCGGCGTCGACGACGAGATCAGCGAAGAGGTCTGCCGCCTCGCCGGGGTCGACGCCGTGTGCACGACGCGCGGCGGGCTCAACCACGCGTGGGCCGAGCCGCCGCGCAGGGAGCCTGCCCCGACGAAGGTGCTCCGCGCGGGCCAGATGCAGTGCCTCGCGGTGCTTGACCTGCTGCCGCGCGACGAGCCTGACATCGAGGGCGTCATCCAGATCATCGAGACGGACCCGGTGCTCACGCTCCGCATGCTCCACCTGGTGAACTCAGGCGCCTTCGGGGTGCGGCACGAGGTCGACACGGTCGGTCACGCGGTGCTCCTGCTCGGCCCGCAGGAGACGATGGCGCTCGTCGTGGGGCTCCTCGTCGATGCGCGCCCCGACGTCATGGACTCGCTGTGGTTCATCCTCGCGCGGGCGCAGGCGTGCGAGAGCCTCGCGGGGGATCCTGCGGCGTACACGGTGGGCATGCTCTCGTCGTTGTCGGTCCAGCTCGGTGTGCCGGACGAGGTGCTCCTCGAGGCGGTCGCGACGACGCCTGCCGTGGAGGACGCGATCCGCTCAGAGACGGGCCCCTACGGCCCGGTGCTCGCCGCGGTGCGCGGTCACGAGGCCGGCAACCACCAGAAGATCCTCGACGCCGGCATGCAGCCCGCGACGGTGTCGGCCGCCTACGTCGCCGCAGTCACCCACGCCCTGGCCACGGCCCAAGCCGTCACCCCCCGAACCACCCCCTCCTAACCCCCCCCCGCACTGCCGAACCCGCGGGTCCCGTCACCGAACCCGCGGGTCCGGCTGCCGACAACGCGGGCCCCGCCGCCGAAGACGCGGGCCCCGCCGCCGAACCCGCGGGTC
>JAFABT010000267.1 GCA_023425905.1 Actinomycetes bacterium
CGGGGCCCACCGCGACAGCACGCGAGGTCGTCGTGTCCGGCCTGCTCCACCGCGGCAGGTTGCGCCCCCCGCGCGACGCCAGAGCCCGCGCCGGACGCGCGCTCGAGCAGGTCGGCCTCGCGACCCACGCCGAGCGTCCCGTCGCGCACCTCTCCGGGGGGCAGCAGCAACGCGTCCTCATCGCGCGCGCCCTCGCCCGCGACCCCGAGCTCCTCGTCCTCGACGAGCCCGTCGCCGGCGTCGACCTGCCGAGCCAGGAGGCCTTTGCACGCACCCTCGGCGCCCTCACCGCGCAGGGCATGACGATCCTCGTCGTGCTCCACGAGCTCGGCGCGTTCGCCCCCCTCGTGAGCCGCGCGGTCATCCTGCGCCACGGCGCCGTCGTCCACGACGGCCCGCCCGTGCTGCCGCACGCCGACCACGCCGCGCGCGACCACGAGCACGTCCATCCCCACGAGTCGGCCCCGACGCCGCACGACACCGAGGCGCCCGAGCTGCGCCTGGAACCCTGAGGCCCCCCATGGACGACGTCCTCGCGATGCTCACCGACCCGCTCATGACCCGCGCGCTCGTCGCGGCGCTCCTCGTCGGCCTGGCCGCCCCCGTCGTCGGGACGTACCTCGTCCAGCGGAAGGTCTCGCTGCTCGGCGACGGCATCGGGCACGTGGCCCTCACCGGCGTCGCCCTCGGCTGGCTCGTCGGGAACGCCCTCGAGCTCGTGCCGCACGACGTCCTTGCGGTGCCTGGAGCCGTCCTCGCCGCGGTCGTCGGCGCCGTCGCGATCGAGCTCGTCCGCGAGCGCGGCCGGGCGTCGGGGGACATCGCGCTCGCGCTGCTCTTCTACGGCGGGATCGCCGGCGGCGTCCTGCTCATCTCGCTCGCGGGCGGGACGAACGCGAACCTCATGGGCTACCTGTTCGGCTCGATCTCGACGGTGTCCGACAGCGACCTCGTCCTCGTCGTCGTGCTCAGCGTCGTCGTGCTGCTCGTCGGCGTCGGTCTCCGCCACGCGCTCTTCGCCGTGAGCAACGACGAGGAGTTCGCCCGTGCCTCGGGCATGCCCGTGCGCGCCCTCAACATCACGGTCGCGGTCGTCGCCGCCCTCACCGTGACGACGGCGATGCGGGTCGTCGGGCTGCTGCTCGTCTCCGCCCTCATGATCGTCCCCGTGGCGATCGCCCAGCTCGTCGCCCGCTCGTTCCGGCAGACCATGACGATCGCCGTCGCGATCGGCGCAGTCGTGTGCCTCGCCGGGCTCTCGATCACCTACTGGTACGACCTGCCGCCGGGCGCACTCATCATCGTGCTCGCGATCGGGCTCTACGCCCTCGTCGCGGCCGTGCGCCCGCTCGTCACCAGGCGTCGGGCGGTGGACCCGCACCCCGACGTCGCCGACGACCTCTCGGTGCCCCCGACCTCCGCCGGGGCGGCACCTGACGGGGAGTGCGCCCCTTCCGCAGCCCCTCGGGCCCACGGCGGGTCGGTCTCGCGAGGATAGGGTCCAGCCATGAGCGCGGAGCAGGACGTCGTGAACGCCTACGGGCTCGGCGGCATGCCCTTCCCTGCACTCATCGCCACACTCTTCGTCATCGTCCTGCTGCGGTCGCACGGCACGTACTGGCTCGGCCGGGGGCTCACCCGCGGCGTGACCACCCTGGGCCGCAGCCGACGTGGCCCCGCGTGGTGGCACCGGATGAGCGATCGCGCCCGACGCCGATCGGCGTCGCCCGGGGCTCAGCGTGCGGTCGCCGTCGTCCGGCGCTGGGGTGCATTCGCCGTCGCACCCGCCTACCTCTTCGTGGGCGCGCAGACGGCGATCTTCACCGCAGCCGGGCTCACCCGGATGCCTTACGGGCGTTTCACACTCGCGTCGATTCCCGGGTCGGTCGCCTGGGCCTTGATCTGGGGCTCGGTCGGGCTCGGCGCGGTGTGGGCCGCGCTCGCGCTCGCCGCGACCTCGCCGTGGGCGCTCGCCGCGGCCGTCGTCGCCCTGCTCGTCCTCGTCGTGGCGCTCGTCGTCCACCGGCACCGGCTCACCGACGCGGCGGCGGGCGCCGCACGCCTCGCCGAGGAGCGTCACGAGCAGGGGCAGCGCCTCCAGGAACGCTAGGGCCCTCGGGTCAGCTCCCGTCCCCCACCGCGTCGACCGCCTTGCCGTAGCGGCGGTCCCGGCGGGCGTACGTCTCGACGGCGCGCCACAGGTGACGCCGGTCGACGTCCGGCCACGGCTCGTCGAGGAACACCATCTCCGCGTAGGCGGACTGCCAGAGCATGAAGTTCGAGATCCGCTGCTCGCCCGACGAGCGCAGGAAGAGGTCGACGTCGGGCAGCTCCGGCTCGTCGAGGTAGCGCGCGAGCATCTTCTCGTCGACCTTGTCCGCCCGCACCCGGCCCGCAGCGACGTCCTGCGCGATCGCCTTCGCCGCGTCCGCGATCTCTGCCCGCCCCCCGTAGTTCACGCACATCGTGAGCGTGCACACGTCGTTGTCGACCGTGCGCCGCTCCGCCTCCTCGAGCTCGTTGATGACCGATCGCCACAGCCGGCGACGACGTCCCGCCCACCGCACGCGCACGCCCCACGAGTCGAGCTCGTCCCGGCGTCGGCGCAGCACGTCCCGGCTGAAGCCCATGAGAAACCTCACCTCGTCGGGCGAGCGGGACCAGTTCTCCGTGGAGAACGCGTACGCCGACACGTGGGTCACCCCGATCTCGATCGCCCCTGCGACGACGTCGATGAGCGAGGCCTCCCCCGCGGCGTGGCCCGCGGTGCGGGGCAGACCGCGGGCGTTCGCCCACCGCCCGTTGCCGTCCATGACGACCGCGACGTGCCGGGGCACGAGCTCGCGCGGGAGGACGGGCGGACGGGCACCGCTCGGGTGCGGGGGCGGGGCGAGAACCACTTAGTTCCTCTCAACCATCGGCATCGAGCGCAGCTGACGCTCGAGGTGGTACTGGCTGTACGCGGCCACGAGCCCGTCGGCCTCCTTGCGGTGCCGCTCCGCGCTCGCGTCCGCGACGTCCCACTCCCCCGACAGCAGGGCGGCGAGCAGGACGAAGGTCTCCGGCGCGGGCGAGGCAGATCCCGGCGGCCGGCACCTCAGGCACACGGCACCCCCGGACTGGACGGAGAACGAGTGGTGGGGGCCTGGCTCGCCGCAGCGCGCGCAGTCGGTGAAGGTCGGCGCCCACCCCGCCACCGCGAGCGCCCGCAGCAGGTAGGAGTCGAGGACGAGGCCGGGGGCGTGCGCGCGTTGCGCGAGCGAGCGCACCGCGCCCGCGAGCAGCCAGAACTGCTGCAGCGCAGGCTGCCGCTCGTCGACGAGGCGCTCCGCGGTCTCGAGCATGACGGTGCCCACGGTGTAGAGCGAGTAGTCCGCGACGATCGGGCGGACGTAGGACCCGATCGTCTCGACCTGCGTGACGATGTCGAGGGAGCGCCCCGCGTGGAGCTGGACGTCGACGTGCATGAAGGGCTCGAGCCGCGAGCCGAACCGCGAGGAGGTGCGGCGGACCCCCTTGGCGACGGCGCGCACCGTGCCGTTGCCGCGCGTGAGCAGCGTGACGATGCGGTCCGCCTCGCCCAGCTTGTGCGTGCGGAGCACGACGGCCTCGTCCCGGTACAGACTCACCGCGTCATTGTCCCCCACCCGTCCGACGTCGCGGGGAGCCCACGGCGCCGGACGGGTGGAGAGGTCGTGCGGGCTCAGCGCAGGGCGCGGTTGACCGCCGAGATGATCGCCTTGAGCGACGCCGTCGTGATCGACGGGTCGATTCCGACGCCCCAGAGCAGCTCGTCTCCAACGGTGCACTCGACGTAGGCGGCGGCGGTCGCGTCACCGCCCTCCGACAGGGCGTGCTCGGCGTAGTCGAGGACCTTGACGTCGAGACCGTGGCTCGCGAGCGCGTCGACGAAGGCCGCGATCGGCCCGTTGCCCGCGCCGCTCAGCGTGACGTCGGCACCCCCGTCGACGAGGTCGACCGACAGCGTGTCCGGTCCGTCGGCCGAGCTCTCGGTCCGTGCCCCGCGGAGCGAGAGCCGGCCCCAGGGCTCACGGTCGACACCCTCGACGACGGGCAGGTACTCGTCGACGAAGATCGCCCACAGGTCGTCCGCCGTCACCTCGAAGCCCGAGGTGTCGGTGTGCTCCTGCACGACGCGGGAGAACTCGATCTGGAGCCTGCGAGGCAGGTCGAGGTGACGCTCGGACTTGAGCAGGTACGCGACGCCACCCTTGCCCGACTGCGAGTTCACGCGGATGACGGCCTCGTACGAGCGGCCGACGTCTCGCGGGTCGATCGGCAGGTACGGCACGGCCCACTCGACGTCGTCGATCGTCTTGCCGGCCGCCGCTGCAGTGGCCTCGAGCGCCTCGAGCCCCTTCTTGATCGCGTCCTGGTGCGAGCCGGAGAACGCCGTGAAGACGAGGTCGCCACCGTAGGGGTGGCGCTCGTGCACGGGCAGCTGGGTGCAGTACTCGACCGTGCGGCGGACCCGGTCGATGTCGGAGAAGTCGATCTGCGGGTCGATGCCCTGGCTGAAGAGGTTCATGCCGAGCGTGACGAGGCACACGTTGCCGGTGCGCTCGCCGTTGCCGAACAGGCATCCCTCGATGCGGTCGGCTCCCGCGAGGTAGCCGAGCTCCGCGGCCGCGACACCGGTGCCCCGGTCGTTGTGCGGGTGCAGCGAGAGCACGACGTTCTCCCGCTGGTGGAGGTGGCGCCCCATCCACTCGATCGCGTCCGCGTAGACGTTCGGGGTGGCCATCTCGACGGTTGCGGGGAGATTGACGATCACCTTGCGCTCGGGCGTCGGCTGGAAGACGTCGATGACCGCGTTGCACACCCGCGCGGCGTACTCGAGCTCCGTCCCCGTGAAGGACTCGGGCGAGTACTCGTAGAAGATCTCGGTGTCCGGGATCGTCTCCTCGAACTTCTTGCACAGCGCGGCGCCCTGGGTCGCGATGTCGCAGATCCCGTCCTCGTCGAGCTTGAAGACGACCTCGCGCTGCAGCACGGACGTCGAGTTGTAGAGGTGGACGATGGCCTGCTTCGCGCCACGCAGCGACTCGTAGGTGCGCTCGATGAGGTGCTCGCGCGCCTGCGTGAGGACCTGGATGACGACGTCGTCGGGGATGCGGTTCTCGTCGATGAGCATCCGGACGAAGTCGAAGTCGGTCTGCGACGCGGAGGGGAACCCGACCTCGATCTCCTTGTAGCCCATCTCGACGAGCAGCTCGAACATCCGGAGCTTGCGCTCAGGGTTCATCGGCTCGATGAGGGCCTGGTTGCCGTCGCGCAGGTCGACGGCGCACCAGCGGGGTGCCGTCTCGATGCGCTTCGTCGGCCAGGTGCGGTCGGGGAGGTCGACCGTGAGCTGCTCGTGGAACGGCCGGTACTTGTGGACCGGCATCCCCGAGGGCTGCTGGGTGGTGCGCTCGTCGTACGTCGTCATGACTTCTCTCGCTTCTGCGTCCGGGGGCGGGTCGTCAGCCGGCACACCAACCACCGCGGCGAGGGAGCGGCCTGTCAGGCCTCGCCGCGGCACAGAAGGAGCAGCGCGTGCTGCGCGTCGTGACGCACCCGGCCACTGTAGCGCCCTCGCCGCCCGCGGTCAGGGCGCGTCCGTGAGAGGCGCCTCGGACGGGGTCCCGCCCGAGAGCATTCGGACGGCCCCGCGCGTGACGACGAGCATTCCCCCGCCGCCGAACCCGACGCGCCACGCGGAACGCTCGTCGCCCACCGGAGCCACGGCGCGCTGTCGCAGCATCCGCCCGGACGCGGAGTCGACCGTCGAGACCGCGAGCTGGCCCTCGTCCGTCGCGCTGCCCACGACGAGAGTCGTGCCGTCCGTGCTCAGTCCCCCCGCGGCGGCCTCACCGCGCAGGTCCGTCCGCCAGAGGTACTCCCCCGAGCGGGCGTCGACCGCGAACAAGGACCGGCCCGTCGTGAAGTAGACGGTGCCCCCGAGGACGACGGCCGCCGCCACCTGCCCCGGGTCGCGCCAGACGCTCTCGCGCGCCTCGAGGTCCCACGCCGTGAGCGAACCGTCCGCACCCGTCGTCAGCAAGAGCTCGGGGACGGAACCGTCGTCGACGACCGGAAGCAGCGGGTTGCCCGCCATGTCGAGCACGACCGCGCCCGTGCTGTCGATGACACGCGCGGGCGCCGAGCCCCACAGTCCCGACGCGATCCCGACGAGGAACATCCCGTCCTCGATCGGGTCGAGCGTGACGACCGCGGCCTCGGCCTGCGGAGTCGTCGCGGTGCCCCGAGATCCCGGCGGGGGCGGGACGTCCGGGCCGATCGTGAGGGCCGTGCCGCCCTCCCGCGTCATCGTGTCCTGCCACCGGGCGAGGACGCCGCCGTCCTCGCCGAGGACGAGGGCCTTGCGGGTACGGTCGACGACGAGGGTCTCGCCGATCACCCGGACCCGGGGCGGCAACGCCAGCGAGGCACCCCCGTCGACCTCGTCGAGCCGCCACACGACCTCCCCGTCGGCGTCGTATCGCGTGACGACGAGGCGGTCGTCACCGACGTGCGCGACCACGAGCCCGTCGAGCCACGCCGTGGCGCCCACGAGCGCGTCCCGGACCGTGACACGGACGTCCGCCTCGCCCGTCGTCGCGTCGATCCGTTCGACCACGTCCTCCCCGCCCGGGACAAGGGTGACGCACGCCCCGTAGCGGGTCGGGGCCGGCGACCGTGGCCAGGTGCACTGCACCCACCCCTGTGAGGACACCCCGCGCTCCGGGTACTGCCACCGCAGCTCCCCGGTGGCGACGTCGAGCGCCGAGTAGGCGGATCCGAGCCCGTTGCGGCGCTCCGGGTCGCTCGTCCGCACGACGACGACGTCGCCCACCGCCCGCACCTCGGCCGCGTCGTCCCCGGGGACGTTCCCGCTCACGCGATCCGACGTCGTCCACCGCCAGCGTTCGGTGAGCTCGACGCCGACGCGGTCGAGCACGGCGGGCAACGCGCCGATCCGGCCCTCGCGGATCTGACCGACCCCGAGGACGACGCCGAGCACGAGCGCCCCGACCGCCACGGGCACGACGAGCACCCACCGACCGTGGAGCCACCCTCGGCGGGACTCCTCGGCGGGCGCGTCCGTGACCGCCCGCGCGGCAGGCCAGCCGCTCGGGTCCGCGCCGTGGCGGTCGTCGTCGGGCTCGTCCTCGAGCTCGACCGGAACCATGCGGTCCACCATGGCCGGAGATTACCGCGCTCCCGCCCGGTCGGCGTCAGATGCCGAGCTGGAACACGCCCCAGTACGCGAGGAGGACAAGCAGGAGCGACGCTCCCGCAACCGCCGACCACAGCACGAGGTAGCCCCGGATCGTCTTGGCGAGGACCCGCTCGGGCTCGACGCTCACGGCGCGGACGTGCTGCAGAAGGATCGCGAGCGCGAGGACGGAGGCGAGCCCGAGCACCCGGACGACGACCCAGCCGCCCTGCACCGTCCACGGGTCCCGCTCGTACTCGAGCGCGATCATCGCGATCGAGAACAGGTACCAGACGAGAGCGACGATCGTGAGGACGACGCCGACGCCCAGACCGACGAGCGGTCGCCACAGCTCCGCCGCGAGCCCGACAGGGCGCCGGACGAACCACGAGACGACCGCGGCTGCGCCCGCGAGCAGGACGACCGCGAGACCGCCGATGACGAGGCCGAGGACGACGTCCCCGTCGCCGAACCACGACGGGGTGACGAGCGGCTGGGCGAGGTAGGTCTGATGCGGCGTCGCCCCGGCGATCCGCGGCTCCGCACCCGCGCTCTGCGGCAGCCCGTTGACCCACCCGGCGAGGTCGGTCATGAACGCCGGGTGCATGACGCCGTCCACCTTGATGCCGTGGTTGGCCCCGTCGTAGAACCGCGCGTTCCACGCGTCGTTGCCCGCGTACGCGAGGTCCTCGGCGAGCAGCCGTGTTCCCTGGACGAGCGGCATCGACGGATCGTTCGTCCCGAACACGATGAGCACCGGCTGCGTCATCGCACGCTGGTACCGCGTCACCTCGAAGTCGGCGTACTCGAAGCCACCGCCGGGCAGAGCCATGCCGACCGCACGCGGGATCGCCCGGAACACGTCGGACGGGACACCGGTGTTGCGCAGGTAGTTGTCGACCGCGAACGCGGCCTGCTGACGGGGCTGCACCACGGGCGCCGACACGAGGACGGTGAACCCGAGCTCCGCGTCGTTCGCGGCGAGCACGGGGGCGATCCACCCGCCCTCGCTCTCCGCGTAGATCCCGACCCGGTCCGGGTCGACCCCGGGCACGCCGCGCAGCACCTCGACCGAGCGGGCGTAGTCCGCGGCCATCGCCACGTAGTCACGGTGGCGCAGCGTGTAGGTGTCGAGACGCTTGTCAGGGACGAGGGTCGCGATGCCCGCGGTCGCCAGCTCCGCGGACTGGGTGCGGAAGGCGTCCGCGAACTTGCCGGTCCCTGCGCCGTGGATGAAGACGACGCCCGGGACCGGCCCGTCCGCGCCCTGCGGCATCGTGAGCTTCGCCCGCACGACGGTGCCGTCGAGCTGGACGTCGACGATGCGCTGCTCGACCTCGTAGGTGCCGATCGGCGGCCCACCGGCAAGGCTCACCTGCGTCGACGTCGTCACCGGTTCGATCGGGTCGGGCACGGGCGTGGGGTCCCAGGCGGGGCCCATGACAGCGCCGATCACGGCGAGGACGACCGCCCCCACGGCGGTGTTCGCCACGGTCCTGAACTTCAACGAAGGCTCCTTGGTCGAGGGACAGCCTGATCCGCGGTCGGGCACGACCGCGGATCAGGGGGACGGGGCCACGGGGGCGTGGCTCGCAGAGCTGACGCTCAGGCCTGCGCTCAGCCGAAGCCGAGGCGGTGGAGCTGCTTGGGGTCGCGCTGCCAGTCCCGCGCGACCTTCACGTGGAGGTCGAGGTAGATCCGCGTCCCGAGGAGCGCCTCGATGCCGCGTCGCGCCTGCGACCCGACGTCGCGCAACCGCGTGCCGCCCCGGCCGATGATGATCGCCTTCTGGCTGTCACGCTCGACGTAGAGGTTGACCCGGACGTCGAGGATGCCGTCGGCGCCCTCACGGGGCAGGATCTCCTCGACGACGACCGCGAGCGAGTGCGGCAGCTCGTCCCGGACGCCCTCGAGCGCGGCCTCGCGGACGAGCTCGGCCACCATGACGACCTCGGGCTCGTCGGTGAGCTCCCCCTCGGGGTAGAGCGCCGGCCCCTCGGGCAGATGACTCACGAGGACGTCGGCGAGCGTGTCGACCTGATAGCCGCCCTTCGCGGACACCGGCACGATGTCTGCCCACGTCGCGAGGCCGTCGATCGCGAGCAGGTGCTCGGCGAGGCGCGGCTTGGGGACGAGGTCCGCCTTCGTCGCCACGGCGACGACGGGGGTGTGCGCGAGCTCCGCGAGCTGCGCGGCGATGTAGCGGTCGCCCGGGCCGACCTTCTGGTCCGCGGGCAGGCAGAACACGACGACGTCGACCTCGGACAACGTGTCGCGCACGAGGTCGTTGAGCCGCTCGCCGAGGAGGGTCCGGGGCCGGTGCAGGCCCGGGGTGTCGACGAGGACGAGCTGCGCGTCGGGACGGTGCACGATGCCGCGAATCGTGTGGCGCGTCGTCTGCGGACGCCCGGAGGTGATCGCGACCTTCTGGCCCACGAGGGCGTTCGTCAGCGTCGACTTGCCGGCGTTGGGCCGACCGACGAGGCAGGCGAAGCCTGATCTGTGCGTCTCGGTCACTGTCACTCCTCGGTCTCGGGGCCGGGTGCGCCCCGCTGGTCGGCGGGCGGGCTCGTCGCCGCCCGGCCCACGAGGATCGTGGCAACCCGCTTGCGACGTCCCTCGACGCGCTCCGCCGCGAGGCTGAGGCCAGCGACCTCGGCGTGCGCTCCGGCTAGAGGAACCTTACCCAGCGCCTTGGCGAGCAGGCCGCCGACGCTGTCGACGTCGTCGTCCTCGATCTCGAGGTCGAAGAGGTCGCCGAGGTCGTCGAGGCCCAGTCGCGCGGGCACCCGGAAGGTGCCGTCGCCGAGGTCCTCGACCTCCGGTCCGGAGTGGTCGTGCTCGTCCGTGTGCTCGCCGACGATCTCCTCGAGCGCGTCCTCGATCGTCACGAGTCCCGCGACCCCGCCGAACTCGTCGACGACGATCGCCATGTGCGTCGCCTCGCCCTGCATGTCCCGCAGCAGGTCGTCGACGTGCTTGGTCTCCGGGACGAACACCGCCTGCCGCGCTAGCCGCACGACGGGCTCCTCCGCGGCGTCAGGGTCCGTGCGGAGCCGGCGCACGACGTCCTTGAGGTAGACGATGCCGCGCAGGTCGTCGACGGCGTCACCGATGACGGGGACGCGCGAGTACCCCGAGCGCAGGAACAGGCTGAGGGTCGACCCGACCGACGTGTCCTCGCCGACCGTGATCATGTCCGTCCGCGGCACCATGACCTCGCGCGTGAGCGTCGTGCCGAGCTCGAGGACCGAACGGAACATCTCCCGCTCCTCCTCCTCGAGGTCGTCGACCTCGTCGACCCGCTCGACGATGTCGCTCAGCTCGCTGTGCCGCTGCGTCACCGGCAGGATCCGGCCGAGCGGCGCGACGAGCGCGAGCAGCCGGCACGTGACGAGCAACGTGCCGACCGGGTGGCGGACAGCGAGCCCCCGCATCCCGAGCCGCAGCACGACGAGCCCGGTGAGCCCCACGGTGAGCACGGTCGCGCTCAGCACGCC
>JAFABT010000271.1 GCA_023425905.1 Actinomycetes bacterium
GCGTCGGGGTGGGCGTCGGGGTCGGGGTCGGGGTGGGCGTCGGGGCGACGGTCGTCGACGGGAGCGCCGTGAAGAACTGCCAGATCTCCCCGGGGACGTGCGACTGCTGCTGTCCGCGGTCGACGGCGTTCCACTGGTGGTCGCTGTCGTTCGCGATCCACACGACGGGGTAGCCGTCGCGGCACGTGTACGTCGTCTTCGTGTGCGGCTGGCCGCTGTTGCCGGCCGGCTCCGGTGCGTTCTTCGCCTGGCAGCCGTTGTTCCGCAACGCGCGGTCCCGCAGGGCGCGGCCCTGGGAGATGTTGAGGACGCTGTCGACGACGCCGTGCGAGCCGAGGTACGCGATGGGCTGGGTGCCGCCCGCGCAGCCGGAGAGCTCTGCGCCGTTGAGGACGGCGACGCCGCGGAAGACGTCGGCGCGGGCGCACGCGAGCGCGTTGCTCATGCCGCCGCCGTAGCTGAATCCGGTCGAGAACCGCTGGGTCGTGTCGACGCAGAGCGCGGACTCGACGGTGCGGAGGATGTCATCGATGAAGGTGACGTCACGTCCACCGGTGTTCGGCCAGGCGTTGTCGATGCCCTGGGGGGCGATGAAGATCGTCGAGTTGTTCGCGAGCGGCTTGAGGCCGTAGAAGTTCTCGCTCACGACGTTCTGCGAGGTGCCGTGCCACCAGTGGATGCCGAGCACGAGGCGGTAGGGCTTGTTGGGGTTGTAGTTCGCGGGCACGTCGAGGCGGAAGCTGCGGTTCTGCCCGCCGCTCTGGATGGTGTGGTTGCCGGTCGACAGGCCTGCGGGCTTGCCGCAGCCGGTCGTGACGGCGGCCGTGACGGCAGCCGGGATGGCGCTCTCGAGAGCCGCCGTCGCGGGCGTCATGAGCCCGACGGCGACGAGCGCGGCGGCCGCGGCCGCTCCCAGGGCCTTGAGGCCCCGGGTCGATGAGGTGTGTCGCATGTATCGCTCCCCTGCAGCATGGTCTCCGGCCGCGTCGCCGGAGGATGAGGCCGGCGGGACAGGATCGTCGGCGTGGCGATGTTAACGACCACACGGCGGCGGGGCGCAGGGCGCGAAACGGTTCAGGAGGCGTCGGCCCCAGGGCCCGCGACGTCGTCGAGCCACCGCTGCCACGCGCCCTGCTCGCGCTCGACGTAGTCCGCCGCGTCGGGGGAGAACAGCGACATGCGTATGGCGGCGACGACGGACCCGTCACCCGCGTCGAAGACGCCGACGTCGGCCATACCCCGCACGGGGGCGTCGAGAAGAAGGAGGGCGCGGTGGTCGCTGCGCTCGGCGACGCTGGCCGTGAGGCCACGCGCCGTGACCGTGTCGCCGGGCTCGCCCAGCCCGAGCGCCTCGCGCATAGCGTCCCAGACCGGGCCCGGCCCATCGGCCGTCCGCACGACCTGCGCCTCGAGGCGCGTCGCCGTCTCGCCAGGGAAGTGCGCGAGGTAGAGGCGGAGGGCGTCGAAGGCGGGCATCCAGGCGGGCCCCATCGAGTCCCACCATTCCTGCTCCCAGTCGGCGCCCGTGCCGAACCCGCTCGTCGTCACGTGGACGACGCACGTCCCGCCCGACCGCGCCTCGACGACGAACTCCGAGGTCATCGGGCTGAGCGAGGCGGGGTCCTTGTCCATGAGCGCCGCCCAGTCCTCCTCGTAGACCAGGCGGCGCGGTGGCTGCCACGCGGTGACGCGGCCGTCTGATCCCATGTCCGCGCCCATGGCGAAGTGGAGGGCGCCGCCCTCGTGCTCCTCGAGCGCGGTCGGCAGGAACCACGCGCTCATGCCGCGGGCGGTGGCGACGGCCTGCCATACCTGTTCACGGGTGCCGGGTACCTCGACGCTGAACTCAAGGCGGTACGGGACGTGCGGTGCGGTGGTCATGGCGTCTCCTGCGGGACGAGGTGGACGACGACGTCGACGTCACGTCACCGTGCTCCCGGTATGCGGCGTCGTCAAGAGCGCTGGGTCGTCGGGTGGCGCGTGCCCAGCTGAGGGAGCAGGTCGGTGAGCGCTCGGAGGCGGTAGGTCAGGCGAGGGTCTGACGCCGGGGGAGGTGAGTCGCGGACGACGAGGGCCGTGTCGATCCCCAGCGCGGCTGCACCGAGGACGTCGGACGTGAACGAGTTGCCGACGTGAACGACCTCCGAGGCGTCGAGGCCGAGGAGCTCGAGCGCGCGTCGGAACGGCTCGGGCCGGGGCTTGTACGCCCGCACCTCCTCGCTGCTCACGGCTGCCGCGACTGAGATCCGGTGATGGTCGAGCAGTGCGTCGAGGTCGGCCCGGTCGACGTCGGAGACCAGGCACACCGGAACCCCGGCGGCCTCGAGGGCCTCGAGGAAGGGCAGCGCGTCAGGGAACAGCGGAAGCCTGCGCCACGAGGCGACCTGATCGGCGCACACGGTAGCCGCATCGATCTCGACCCCGAGGTGCGCCCCCGCCTCGGCGAGGCTCACGAGCGTGAGGTCCCGCAGCGACCGGAAACCCGCGCCGAATGCGCCGTCCGCGAGCCGCCAGATCCGCGCGTCCCACTCCGCGGCCAGCGCCGCCGCATCGACCCCTGACGTCCTCGCGACCTCCGCGCACACCGCGGCGAGCGGCTCGTCGTCGTCGTGCACGAGGGTGCCGTAGACGTCGAGAAGGATGGCCCGATGCACGCGTGGAGCGTAGCGGAGCGCCCGGCGACCGGCCCGACCCGAACGCGCCAGTCCCGAACGCGCCAGCGATCCCGATCGCAGGGCCGCCCACGGCTCGAGGCCGGGCTGAGCGGAGACTTAGGTGCGTCGAGCGCACCAAAGTCTCCGCTCAGCGGCGCCTTCGGAGAGGCCGCCGCCGGGCGGACGCGCGCGCGGGTGGCCGTCAGGGCAGCGCGGCGACGAGGAACTCCATGCTCTGCTCGCCCGACCCCGTCACGACGTGCATGCCGATGGAGCCGTCCTCGAGGCAGGTGATCCCGTAGACGCCGGCGGCGAGTTCGGCCCCGTCGGCGTCGACCGCGGGGGACCGGTAGATCACCTCGGGCGTGGACTCGGGCTGCCAGCTGTGGACCTCCGGCGTCTCGACGCCGTCCTCCACCTCCCACAGGACCCGCCCGTGGCACACGACTGCCGAGCCGGAGACGCCGTGGCCGAGGTCGATCGTCGTGCCCGCGTAGGCAGCCTTCGTCGGAACTCGCCCGTACGCCAGCGAGCCGTCGACCTCAGCCACCGGGTGCTCCGACCAAGCCGCGAGCGTGGTTGACGCCGTCCCGCGCTCGACGCAGCCGTCGATGTCGACGCGCTCGGCCTCGCCCCCGGTGAGACGCATGAGCGTGGCGCATGCGTCCGCGTCCGCGTCCTTGCCCGCGTCCTCGTCCCGCGCCTCGTCCGTCCAGGCGAGCGTCGTGCCGTCGGTGCTCGGCGCCAGGACGTGTCCCGGCTGGGCGCACGTGACGGCCTGCCCGGTCGAGGCCGGGTCGGCGGCGCTGAGGTCCATCGCGAGGAGGCACGTCGCATCGGCCGTCATCTCGTCGAGGTAGAGCGTCGAGCCGATGACGGCGATCGAGCCGCCGTCCCGGTCGGCGGTGTTGTCCCAGAGGACGCTCGCCCGGACCTTGCCCGTGGGCCACCACATGACGGTGGCCGTGCGCTCGACGTCGTTCGTCACCTCGAGGACGGCCCCGTCCGGCGTGAGGTGGGCCTGCTGGAGGATGTCGTCCGTGCCCAGCGGCAGCCGCACCTCGGCGCCGGTCGCGTCGCGGCTGATCAGGGTGACGACACCGTCGTCGAGGGTCTCGAAGAGGTGCCGCCCGCCGTCGACGTCGTGGACGCGCTCGTTGAGGGCGAACGGCCCACGGAGCGAGGTCCACGTGATCTGCGCGTCGGAGCGCGTCGAGGGCTGGGCGCTCGGGGTCGCGCTCGACGCCCCGGCTGACGGTGGCGGGCTCGGCGTGGCACCTGTGCCCGGCGAGCTCGTGCAGGCGGACGCCGCGAGGACGAGGGCCGCCGCCGCGCCCGCCGCCGCGAGTCGACCGGACGTCCGCTGCCCCATGAGGGATCCCTGCTCCATGCCGTGCCCCCGCGTCCCGCATCGTCGCGGGACCGTTCCCGCTGGTCGCAGGGTATCGACGCACGGTGCAGGTGCGGGCGTGAAAGGTGCGAGAAGGCAGCGTGGGGGTGCCTTGCGTCTTTCGATGCAACCGCGCCGGTTCGTCCCTCCGCCCGGCGCGGCCGTGGGGCGCCCGTTCCTAGCGTCGAGGCGTGTCACACCGACCTCGACGAAAGGAACTCCCATGAGCGTCCTCACAGCTCCGGCGCCACCGCGACGGGGCCGCGCACCAGGCGGCCTCCGCGGCGCCGTCCGACGCCGCCCGCTGCTGTCGTTCTTCGTCCTTGCGCTCGGCGCGAGCTGGGTCGCGTGGCTGCCGTACATCCTCTCGAACAACGGTCTGGGGGTCTGGGACTTCACGTTCCCCGGCGGCCTGGCCGGCGGCCAGCTGCTCGGCATGCTGCTGGGCGCGTACCTCGGCCCGATCGGCGCCGCGCTCACCGTCACCGCGCTCACCGACGGGCGGGCCGGGCTGCGTGCCTGGGCGCGCCGGCTGTGGAACTGGCGGGTGAGCTGGGTCTGGTACGTCGGGATCCTGCTGAGCGTGCCCGGGGCGATGATCCTGTCCGGGCTCGTGTTCTCGGGCGGCGACGTCCGCATGCCGCCCGTCGCGGCCCTCGTCTCCCTCGTGCCCGGTCTGCTCGTCCAGATGGTGACGACGGGCCTCGCCGAGGAGCCGGGCTGGCGCGACTTCGCGCTGCCCCGCATGCAGCGCCGCATCGGGCCGCTGGGTGCGTCGCTGGCCATCGGCGTGCTGTGGGGCGTGTGGCACCTGCCGCTGTTCCTCACCCAGTGGGGCGAGTACCCGGACGCGTCCGTCGTGCGCATCGCCGCGTTCGTCGGGTTCTGCATGCTGTTCAACATCGTCATGACGTGGGTGTTCAACCGCACGGGCCAGAGCCTGCCGATGGCGATGCTCCTCCACGTGAGCCTCAACAACTTCAGCGGGGTGTGGGCGGAGATGTTCCCGTGGTGGGACACCGAGGCGTTCCAGCTCATCCTGCTCGCCGGGTCCGCGGGTGCAGCGGTCGTCGTCCTCGCCGCGACCCGTGGCCGGCTCGGTCTCGACCCGACGCGGCCGGGCGGCGAGCCCGTGGTCCAGCGGCCCGACGTCGTCCGCCCGCCCGAGGAGGCCCGTCTATCGTGACCTGGGTGATCGAGCGCCTCGCCCAGCGCGGCCCCGGGACGACGGTCGTCGTCCCGGCGGTCTGCTGGGTCCTGTCGGTGGGGCTGCTCGCGGCCTCCGTCGTCGTGAGCGCCGCGGATCCGACGGCCGCGCAGGGGGTGCCTGGGTTCGGCGACGCCGCGTGGTGGTGGGCGGTCGGCGTGCTCACCCTGCAGGCGGTCGCCCTCGCGGTATGGCGCGACCGGCCGCGGGTCGCCCTCGTCGCGGCCGCGGCCCTCGTGTCCGGGCT
>JAFABT010000339.1 GCA_023425905.1 Actinomycetes bacterium
TCCTCGTCCTCCTCGGCGCGGTGGCGCTCGCCGAGCTTGCGAAAGTGGCGTACCAGGCAGCCGTGAGCGCAGAGGGGCGGGTGTGGGCCCGGAGTCTCGCATCCGGTCGTCCGCTCCGGTGGTCGACGCGGCGGTGGGTCGTCGTCGGCGGCGCGATCGTTCTCGCGTGGGCGGCAGCGCTCGTCACCGGTGTCCGCGTGGTGGGTGCGGCGCCCTGGACCTGAGCCGGACGAGTACGGTGCTGGCTGTGCCAGGCCAGCCCTCCGCCCCAGTTCCCGCCCGTCCCGTCGCCGTCCTCGTCGGCCCTCCCGGGGCTGGCAAGACGACCATCGGCCGCGCGCTCGGGGACAGGCTCGGGCTCCCGGTCCGTGACACCGACGCCGACGTCGAGGCGCGCGCCGGCACGTCCGTCGCGGACATCTTCGTCACCGACGGCGAGGCTGCGTTCCGTGCCCTCGAGCGCGAGGCCGTCGCGGACGCCCTCGTGACGCACAGCGGGGTCCTCGCGCTCGGAGGTGGCGCCGTCATGGATCCACTCACCGAGGCCGCGCTGCTCGACTACCGGGAGCAGGGCGGCTGCGTCGTGTTCCTCGACGTGTCGCTCGCGGCGGCCTCGCCGCGTGTCGGTCTCAACCAGGCCCGCCCGCTGTTGCTCGGCAACCCCCGGGCGCAGTGGCTCGCCCTCATGGAGACGCGACGCCCGGTGTACACGAGGGTCTCGTCGTTCGTCGTGAGCACGGACGACCGCGAGCCGGCCGCCATCTGCGAGGAGATCGCGGCAGCTCTCACCCGCACCCCGGGCGCTGGTGACAGCGCCCCCACGAGCACTGGCGACAGCGCCCCCACGAGCACGGAGGACCACGCGTGACCACCGAGACGACGACCGGCACGACGACGCACGGGTCCCCGACGCGGATCACCGTCTCGGGGGACCAGCCCTACGACGTCGTCATCGGGCGAGACCTGCGCGGAGAGCTCGGCGGTCTGCTCGGCGACGGCGTGCGACGGGTGCTCGTCATCCACCCCGAGGCACTCGCGACGGCGGCCGAGGCCGTCCGTCTCGACCTGGTCGCGCAGGGCTATGACGCGATGAGCGCCGAGATCCCCGACGCCGAGGAGTCCAAGACCGCCCAGGTCGCGGCGTTCTGCTGGCAGGTCCTCGGTCAGTCGGACTTCACGCGCTCCGACGCGATCGTCTCGGTCGGCGGCGGTGCGACGACTGACCTTGCGGGCTTCGTCGCCGCGACGTGGCTGCGTGGGATGAAGGTCGTCCACCTGCCCACCACGCTTCTCGGCATGGTCGACGCCGCGGTCGGCGGCAAGACGGGGATCAACACGGCCGAGGGCAAGAACCTCGTCGGAGCGTTCCATGCGCCCGCCGGGGTGCTCTGCGACCTCGCGACGCTCGAGACCCTCCCGCGGGAGGACCTCGTCGCCGGGCTGGGTGAGGTCATCAAGTGCGGGTTCATCGCGGACCCGCGGATCCTCGAGCTCGTCGAGGAGCACGCCGCGGGACTCGCCGCTGCCGGAGCGGCCAGCGACCCCGTGCTCGCGGGTGTGCTGCGCGAGCTCGTCGAGCGGTCGATCCAGATCAAGGCGGACGTCGTCGGGGTCGACCTGCGCGAGTCGGGTCTGCGGGAGATCCTCAACTACGGCCACACGTTCGCGCACGCGATCGAGCAGGTCGAGCGGTATCGGTGGCGGCACGGCGAGGCGGTCGCGGTGGGCATGGTGTTCGTGGCCGAGCTCGCGCGACTTGCGGGTCGGCTCGATCCCTCGGTCGTCGAGCGGCACCGGTCGGTGCTCGCGGCGGTGGGTCTGCCGACCGCCTATCGTGACGACCGCTGGGAGCAGCTGCTCGCGGCGATGCGGCGCGACAAGAAGACCAGGGGTGACCTGCTGCGCTTCGTCGTCCTCGAGGACGTCGCGCAGCCGGCTCGGCTCGAGGGTCCTGAGCTGGAGCTGCTCGCCGCGGCGTACGCCGAGGTGTCACGTACCCGCTGAGCCCGCTCGGGCAGCGCCCGACTGGCGACGGTTGGGGCCATGCCTCCGTCGTTCGTTCTAGGGTGGGCGTCATGACGCGCGTGCTGGTCCTCAACGGACCCAACCTCGGTCGGCTCGGTTCCCGGGAGCCTGACGTCTACGGCTCGGCGAGCCTCGCGGACCTCACGGTCGCGGCCGAGGGCTGGGGGAGCGTCCTCGGCTTCGACGTCGTGGTGCGGCAGACGGATGACGAGTCGGAGCTTGTCGGGTGGTTGCACGAGGCCGTCGACACCCGCAGCGACGTCGTCCTCAATCCCGCTGCCTTCACGCACTACTCCTACGCGCTGCGTGACGCGGCGGCGCAGGTGACGTCGTCTGGCCTGCGGCTCGTCGAGGTGCACCTGTCGAACCCTGCGGCGCGGGAGGAGTTCCGGCACACGTCGGTCATCGGCGGGGTCGCGACGGGCACCGTCGCGGGGTTCGGCTTCGACTCGTACCGCCTCGCGCTCGAGGCGCTCTCGGGCTCGGGGTCGGACTAGATCCAGCCCGCGGCCGGCGTGAGGGCGATTCTCCGGATTCCACCGCTCAGGGTTGAATCTGATGAATCAATCCCTAGGCGTTGATATTCGCGCTGAGTGGTCCTAGCCTGGGGCCATGTTCGTCCTCACGATCGACCAGATCGGGTCCCGCACCGGCTACGACCGCGTGCCAGACCTTCTTGAGCGACTCGCCACGATCCGCAGGCCCGGCCCCGGCGGCGCGAGCTCCACCGCTGCCGCGTCCCAGCGCGTCACCTTCCTGCGTGGGCCCGAGCGCACGGTCGGTGACGAGGTCCAGGCCGTCCTCGTCGACGCGGCCGACGTCGTCGCCGTCGTCCTCGACCTGCTGCGCATCGGCCACTGGTCCGTCGGGATCGGCGTCGGCCCGGTCGTCGAGCCTCTCCCGCCGAGCACCCGCGAGGGCAGCGGGGAGGCGTTCGTCCGTGCCCGCGAGGCGGTCGAGCGGGCCAAGGCCAAGGGCCCGTCGGTGCCGGTCGCCGTCGAAGGTCCCACGCCTGCCGCCGACGCCGAGGCCGTGCTGCGGCTCCTCGGAGCGACGCTTGCTCGCCGGACGCCGCTCGCATGGGACGCGATCGACGCGGTGGCGCATCGAGCCCCTACCCAGAAGGATGCGGCGAAGGAGCTCGGGATCACGGTCCAGGCCGTGAGCAAACGGCTCCGCGCGGCCCTGTGGGCCGACGAGCTGGCCGTCCGCCCCCTTGCCACCCGACTCCTCCAGGAAGCCGACACGTGATCATCCAGGTGCTCCTCACCGCCCTCGTCGTCCTCACGGCACTCACCGTGTCCGCGTGGCTCGGTGCGCCGCTCACCGCGTGGATCCTGCGCGTCGCCCAACGAGCCACCGAGCCGGTCCCGCCGGTCGGGACAGGCTCGTCGAGCAGCGAAGAAGCGGCGAGCGGCCCAGGAGCGTCGACCGAGCCGAAGGCCGCGACCGAAGGCTCGCAGATCGCAGGCCCGGCGGCCGCAGATCCCGGCGCGACGACGCAGTCCGGCCCCGACGGGACGCTCGCACGCGGGGCGCTCCGAGGCGGACGGTGGATCGGGGTGCTCGAACGGATCGCCGTCACCGGGACGATCCTCGCGGGTTTCCCGGCCGGCATCGCCGTCGTCGTCGCGGTCAAGGGCCTCGGCCGTTTCCCTGAGCTCAAGGAGAACCCCTCCGCGTCGGAGAGGTTCGTCATCGGTTCGCTCGCCTCCCTCGTGTGGGCGGCGGCGCTCGGTCTGGCCGGCAGCGCCGGCGTCGCGCTCGTCCTCGCCGCCTGACGGTGCGCGGTAGGATCGACGGCGGCCCGAGCGCGGGCGACCCTCACTCGACCCAGTCGACCCCTTTCACTCTCGAGCAGGAGACACGATCGTGGCCACCAGCAACGACCTCAAGAACGGCACCGTCCTTCGCATCGACGGCCAGCTGTGGACCGTGATCGAGTTCCAGCACGTCAAGCCGGGCAAGGGCGGCGCGTTCGTGCGCACCAAGCTCAAGAACGTCGTCTCGGGCAAGACGGTCGACCGCACGTACAACGCGGGCACCAAGGTGGAGACGGCGAACGTCGACAAGCGCGACATGCAGTACCTGTACAAGGACGGCGCGGACTACGTCTTCATGGACTCCTCCAACTACGACCAGCTCACCGTGTCGGCCGCGGTCGTCGGCGACGCCGCCGACTACATGCTCGAGAACCAGAACGCCCTCGTCGCGACCAACGACGGCGTGCCGCTCTACGTCGAGCTGCCCCCGTCGGTCGTCCTCGAGATCACCTACACCGAGCCTGGCCTCCAGGGCGACCGCTCGACCGGCGGCACCAAGCCCGCCACGCTCGAGACCGGTGCGGAGATCCAGGTCCCGCTCTTCCTCGAGCAGGGCACCAAGGTCAAGGTCGACACCCGCGACGGCTCGTACCTCGGCCGAGTGAACGACTGACGTGTCCGCTCGCAGCAAGGCTCGCAAGCGCGCGCTCGACGTCCTCTTCGAGTCCGTCCAGCGGGACGTGCCTGCGCTCGACCTGCTCCGGGAACGGATCGTCGAGCCCGGGACCCAGGCGTCGCTCCCCGAGTACTCCGTCGAGCTCGTCGAGGGTGTCGTCGACCGGCAGGAGCGCATCGACGAGATCCTCGCGACGTACTCGCAGGGCTGGACGCTCGGCCGCATGCCCGCGGTCGACCTGGCCGCGCTGCGGATCGGCGTCTGGGAGGTGCTCTACAACGAGGACGTCCCCGACGCCGTCGCCGTGACGGAGGCCGTCGAGCTCGTCCGCGCACTGTCGACCGACGAGTCGCCGGGCTTCGTCAACGGCATGCTCGGACGCGTCGTCGACCTCAAGGACTCGCTGCTCGACTGAGGCTGCAAGTCTCGGCACGGCCTGCCCGCGTGGCGGGACGGTGTGGATGAAACATGAGTTTCAGCACAACTGGGCCCCTTCTGCCAGGTAAGGTGTGTCGGTCAACTCGGACAATCCGCCCTCGGTCTGACCGTGGGCGGGCGGATGCCGGGACGACGACGCCCCTGTCTATCGGAAGGTCTTCCATGTCTGATCTCCACGGGACCGCGCCCCGCGCGCCCTGGATGCTCCGCCACCGGCGCAGCGCCGCCGCGGCTGCCGGCTTCAGCCTGCTCGCGACCAGCCTCGCG
>JAFABT010000357.1 GCA_023425905.1 Actinomycetes bacterium
GGCCCGCGCCCTCGCGGACGGGACCCGCGTTCTCGGCGGCCGGGCCCGCGCCCTCGCGGACGGGACCCGCGTTCTCGGCGACGGGACCCGCGTTCTCGGCGGACGGGTCCGCGCCCTCGCGGGCGGGACCCGCGTGTTCGGGGGAAGAGGGAGGGGAGGAGGGGGGAGGAGGGGTTAGAGGCGGCCGGCGGACTCGATGTGGATGACGGGTTCGCCTGCGGCGTCGGAGGCGGCGAGGTCGACGACGGCGTCGATGTGCCAGTCGTGGTCGCCTGCCGGGTCGTCGAAGAGCTGGCGCACCTCCCACCGGTCGGTGAGCCGGGTGAGGAGCAGGAGGCCGGGGCCTCGGGCCTCGGCGCCGGTGCCGAGCCAGTCGTGCTCGGCGAAGTAGGGGTCGAGCGCGTCGAACCAGCGCTCGCGCGTCCACGGCTCACCCGCCGTGTCCGTGTCGCCGAGGGCGCCGAGCTCCTCCCACCGCTCGCGTGCGACGAGCTCGACACGGCGGAACAGCACGTTGCGCACGAGCGCACGCAGCACCCGCGGCTCGGCGGTGACCGGCCGCGCAGACTCCGTCGCCTCTGCGTCGGCGACCTCAGGGTCTCCTTCGACGTCGAGGCTCGACAGGCGCTCCCACTCGTCGAGCAGGCTCGAGTCGGTGCGTCGCACGAGGTCGCCGAGCCACTCGGTGAGCTCGGCGACCTCCTCGGTGCGGGCCGCCTCCGTGACGGATTGCCGCAGCGCCCGGTAGGCGTCCGCGAGGTAGCGCAGCAGGACGCCCTCGGTCCGCTCAAGCCCGTAGACGGAGACGTACTCGGAGAAGGTCATCGCGCGCTCGTGCATCTCGCGGACGACGGACTTGGGCGCGAGCTCGTGGTCGGCGACCCACGGGTTCGTCTGCTTGTACGTCGTGAACGCGGGCTCGAGCAGCTCGGCGAGGGAACGCGGGTAGCTCACGTCGTCGAGCGCGGCCATGCGCTCCTCGTAGTCGTACCCCTCGGCCTTCATCGCGGCGATCGCGTCGCCGCGGGCGCGGCGTTCCTGGGCCATGAGCACCTGGCGCGGGTCGTC
Organism: Actinomycetes bacterium; assembly: GCA_023425905.1. Lineage (GTDB taxonomy): Bacteria > Actinomycetota > Actinomycetes > Actinomycetales > Cellulomonadaceae > JAFABT01. The sequence continues at coordinate 1,069 of JAFABT010000357.1, forward strand.
GAGCGTCGCCTCGATCACCGAGATGACGTCGTGCGTGTGCGACGGGTCGGCGGGGTCGAGCAGGTCGAGGGCGGCGAAGGCGAACGGCGACAGCGGCTGGTTGAGCGCGAAGTGCGCGGGGACGTCGACCGTGAGCCGCACGCTGCGCCGCGTCCGGGCTCGTCCGGGCTCGTGCGGACGGCCGTCGTCGGGCAGCACGGTCCGCTCGACGACGCCCGCGGCGCGCAGCGACCGGTAGACCGCGACGGCCTGCCGGACCAGCGTGCCCTGAGCGCTCGCGGGCAGGTGGTTGTCGAGCAGGAGGCGGGTCATGACCTCGACCGGGTCGTCGTCCCGCCGCGCGAGGACGTTGAGCACCATCGCGTGCGTGATCGCGAGCTGGGCCGTGAGCGGCTCGGGGTCGGAGTCGCGCAGCCGCTCGAAGGTCTTGTCCGTCCAGTTGACGGCGCCCTCGGGGGCCTTCTTGCGGACGATCTTCTTGAGCTTCTTCGGGTCGTCGCCCGCCTTGAGCAGGAGCTTGCGGTTCTCGATGACGTGCTCGGGCGCCATGACGACGACCTCCCCGAGGGTGTCGTAGCCTGCACGGCCCGCGCGCCCGGCGACCTGGTGGAACTCCCGCGCGGACAGGTGGCGCATGCGCTGACCGTCGTACTTGACGAGCGAGGTGAGGAGCACGGTCCGGATGGGGACGTTGATGCCGACACCGAGCGTGTCGGTGCCGCACACGACCGCGAGCAGCCCCTGCTGGGTGAGCCGTTCGACGACGCGGCGGTAGCGGGGGAGCATCCCGGCGTGGTGGACCCCGATGCCGTGCCGCAGCAGCCGGGACAGCGTCTTGCCGAATCCTGGCCCGAAGCGGAACTCCCCGAGCTCGTCGGCGATGCGGTCGCGGCGCGTCCGGTCGGCGATCGTGAGGCTGAGCAGCGACTGTGCGCGCTCGACGGCTTCCTTCTGGGTGAAGTGGACGACGTAGACGGGGGAGCGACGCGTCGTGAGGAGCTCCTCGAGCATCTCGTGCAGCGGCTCGACGCAGTAGGAGTAGGTCAGCGGGACCGGCCGCTCGACGCTCGTGACGAGGGCGACCTCGCGTCCGGTGCGGCGCGTGAGGTCCTCCGTGAGCCCGGTGACGTCCCCGAGGGTCGCCGACATGAGGACCTGCTGCGCGTCCGGGAGGTCGAGCAGCGGCACCTGCCAGGCCCAGCCGCGTTGCGGGTCGGCGTAGAAGTGGAACTCGTCCATGACGACCTGGCCGACCTCACCGCGTCGTGTCGGGTCGTCCGGGGAGGCCTTGCCGCCGTGCCGCAGCGTGAGGTTCGCGAGGATCTCGGCGGTGCAGCAGATGATCGGGGCCTCGGCGTTGACGGCGGAGTCGCCCGTCATCATGCCGACCTGCTCGGCCCCGAACACGTCGACGAGGGCGAAGAACTTCTCGCTCACGAGGGCTTTGAGCGGGGCCGTGTAGTAGGTGCGCCGCCCGTGGGCGAGGGCGACGAAGTGGGCGGCGACGGCGATGAGCGACTTGCCCGAGCCTGTCGGGGTCGAGACGACGACGTGCGCCCCCGTGACGAGCGAGAGCAGCGCCTCCTCCTGGTGCGGGTAGAGCGTGACGCCCTGCTCGGTCGCCCACTCGGTGAACGCGCCGTAGAGCGCGTCCGGGTCCGTGCGGAGGTTCGGATCGGCGGGGATGCGGGAGGTGAGGGTCGTGCTCGAGGTGCTCATCGTGGCTCAGTCTCCCAGGCTCGCCGTGCGCCGGGGGGCCAGAGTCTCGTCAGTGGTGGCTGGGGTGCTCGTGGTCGACGTGCCCCACGGGCTCGAGCTGGAAGGTCGAGTGCTCGATCGCGACGTCGAAGTGGCTCGCGACGCAGGCCTGCAGGTCGTCGAGGAGGCGCGGTGCGTGCCCGTCATGGAAGCACTCGCCACGGACGACGACGTGGGCTGACAGCACGGGGAGCCCCGACGCGATGAGCGAGGCGTGCAGGTCGTGGACGTCCTCGACGTGCTCGACCTCGAGCAGATGGGCGCGAACGGCGTCGAGGTCGAGCCCGGCGGGCGTGGACTCGAGCAGGACGTTCGTCGCCTCCCGCAGGATCCGGATCGCGCGCGGGACGATGAGCACGCCGATCACGAGGGCCGCGACGACGTCGGCCCGCTGCCAGCCCGTCGTCTGGACGACGATCGCGGCGACGATGACGCCGACCGACCCGAGCGCGTCGTTGACGACCTCGAGAAAGGCTGCGCGGAGGTTGAGGGAGGCGTCGCGCCGCCCGGCGAGGACCCCGAGCGCGACGAGGTTGCCCACGAGGCCGATCGCACCGAACACCGCGAGCTCGGCCGCGGGCACGTCGGGAGGGTCGGCCAGCCGGCGGAGCCCGTCGACGACGACGTACACGCCGACGGTGAGCAGCGCGGCGGACTGGGCGAGCGCGGCGAGGACCTCGGCCCGGCGCAGCCCCCAGGTGCGTCGGGTGGTCGCCGGGCGCATGACGAGGGTCGCGGCCGTGAGGGCGAGGCCGAGGCCCGCGACGTCTGTGAGCATGTGGACGGTGTCGGCGAGGAGGGCGAGGGACCCGGTGAGGACGGTGCCGACCGCCTGGGCGACGAGGACGACGGCGCTCGTGCCGAAGGCGACGAGCAGGCGGCGCCGGTCGGCCCCGGCGCCGTGGTGGTGTGCGCGGTCGTGGCCTGCGTGGGCGCTCACGGCGTGGCCGCGGGCTCGGGGTGGGTGAGGCCGCGGCACAGGCGTGCTCGCGAGCCGGTCGCGTCGAGGAGCGCTTCGGCTGCGGCGACGAGCGGGGCGAGGAGGTGGGGGTGCGCGATCGACCAGGCGGTCGCCCGGCCGTCCGGGCGCACGGTGACGAGTCCGCAACCACGCAGGCACGCGAGGTGCGCGCTCACCGTGGACTGGGCGAGGCCGAGGTGGTCGACGAGCTCGTGGACGCGGTGCTCGCCCGTCGTGAGGTGCTGGAGGACGGCGAGGCGAGCCGGGTCACCGAGGGCGCGGAAGAGTGCGGCGTGCGCCGCCGTGGCCTCGGGGTCGACCTCAGCGACGCCTGACTTATTCATCGTCATGGAACGATGATAGCGCGGGTTCGCCGTCTGTCAGATCGTCCCGTCAGGAGACGACCGGAAGCGCGAACGGATGCAGACGAGCCGGGAGTCGCTCGGCCTGCCACGCCCGTTCGGTCGCCTCATCGATGATGAGGAACAGGCCGGTCGCCCGCGATCGCTCACGCGCGGAGTCGACTCGCAGGCGAGGTGCTCCCGCCGCGCTCACCGCGTACG
>JAFABT010000025.1 GCA_023425905.1 Actinomycetes bacterium
GACCCCGGCCGGGCGTCGTGCTGTCCCGGGTCCCGCAGCCTCAGACGTAGGCGTCGTAGGCCGGCAGGTCGAGGATGCCGTTGCCGGACAGACCGATGAGGATCGACATGCCGTCCGACTCGGCGGAGCGGGCGAAGTCGAGCGCACCCGCGACCGCGTGCGTCGACTCGGGGGCGGGGATGATGCCCTCTGCCCGCGCGAACTCGACGCCGGCGCGGAAGGCGTCGTCCTGCTCGATGGCGATCGCCTCGATGAGCCCGAGGTTCACCGCGTGCGACACCATCGGCGCCATGCCGTGGTACCGCAGGCCACCCGCGTGGATCGACGGCGGGACGAAGTCCTTGCCGAGCGTGTGCATCTTGAGCAGCGGGGTGAGGCCCGCGACGTCACCGAAGTCGTAGCGGTACTCGCCCTGCGTGAGGGACGGGCACGCGGCGGGCTCGCACGCGACGACCTTCGTCGTCGTCCCCTCGCGGAGGTTCTGCCCCAGCAGCGGGAAGGTGAGCCCGGCGAGGTTCGAGCCGCCGCCCGCGCAGCCGAAGGCGACGTCGATCTGCGCCTCGTCCGTCTGGCCGAGCTGGACGAGGACCTCCTGGCCGATGACCGACTGGTGGAGCATCACGTGGTTGAGCACCGAGCCGAGCGCGTAGTGCGCCGACGGGTCCTTCGCGGCGGCCTCGACGGCCTCGGAGATCGCCATGCCGAGCGAGCCCGTCGTGTCCGGGTGCTCGGCACGGATCGCCCGGCCGGCCTCGGTGAGCTCCGACGGCGAGGAGTGGCACACGCCGCCGTAGGCCTCCATCTGCAGCCGCCGGTACGGCTTGGAGTCGTACGAGGCGCGCACCTGCCAGACCTCGCACGTGAGGCCGAGGAGCGCCGTGGCGAGCGACAGCGACGCGCCCCACTGCCCGGCGCCGGTCTCCGTCGTCAGCCGCGTCGTGCCCTCGAGGGCGTTGTAGTACGCCTGGGCGATCGCGGTGTTGGGCTTGTGCGAGCCGACGGGGGAGACGCCCTCGTACTTGTAGTAGATCCGCGCCTTCGTGCCGAGGGCACGCTCGAGCCGCACGGCACGACGCAGCGGGGAGGGACGCCACATCGCGTAGATCTCCCGGACCGTCTGGGGGATCTCGACGTAGCGCTCCGTCGAGACCTCTTGCTCGATGAGCGCCATCGGGAACAGCGGCGCGAGGTCGGCCGGGGTGAGCGGCTCGCGGGTGCCGGGGTGGAGGTGCGGCGGCACCGGCTCGGGGAGGTCCGCCGCGAGGTTGTACCAGTGCGTCGGCACGGTCGAGGGGACGTCGACACCGAGCGGGTCGAGCGAGCGGGCCGTCACGGAGCCGGAGGCGTTCACGGTCACGGGGAGTCCTTCGTCGTCGGAGGATCTGACCGGGCGAGCGTAGCGCTCACCAGCCCCAGGTCACGCCCCGGATCCGCCTGGCGACCCGTCGAGCGCGATCGTCGCGAGCCGCGCGAGCTCGGCGGGCGGGTCGGCGATGTCGAGGACGACGGCGTCCTCGTCCGGTGCGATCGCCTCGAGCGTCGCGAGCTGGGAGTCGAGCAGGCTGAGCGGCATGAAGTGATCGGTGCGTGCGCCCATGCGGGCGGCGAGCTGCTCGCGCGTCCCGGCGAGATGGACGAAGAACGCCCCCGGCGCCTCGGACCTGATGAGGTCCCGGTAGGACCTCCGGAGCGCGGAGCACGCGATGACGGCGCCGACGTGACCGGGCGCGTGCTCCCCGGTTCCACCCGCCCCCGAGCCACCCGCCCCCGAGCCACCCGCCGCGAGGGTGCGGCCCACCGCACGGAGCCACGGGCCGCGGTCCTCGTCGGTGAGCGGGGTGCCCGCCGCCATCTTCATGACGTTCGCCGCTGGGTGGAGGTCGTCGCCGTCGATGAACGGCACCCCGAGGCGGGCGGCGAGCAGGGCGCCGACGGTCGACTTGCCGCATCCGGAGACGCCCATGACGACGACCCGCGGCGTCGTGCTGCCGGCGTCGTGCGTCGTGGAGGTCGTCGAGGTGTTCACCAGTCGTGCACAGTACCGTCGGCGAGCCGGTTGTAGGGCAGGTAGGCCTGCTCGTAGGGGTACTTGCCGGCCTCGTCCACGTCGAGCTCGACCCCGAGGCCCGGCTTGTCGCCCGGGTGGAGGTAGCCGTCGGCGAACGTGAAGGACTGCTCGAAGACCTGGTTCGTCCGCTCGCCGTGCTGCATGTACTCCTGGATGCCGAAGTTGTGGATCGCGAGGCCGACGTGCATCTGCGCGGCGAGGCCGACGGGGGAGATGTCCGTCGGACCGTGGAAGCCCGACCTGATCTGGTACTGCGCGGCGTAGTCCATGACCTTCTTGAGCGGGCTGATGCCGCCGAAGTGCGTCGAGGCGGCCCGGACGTAGTCGATGAGCTGCTCGGAGATGAGGGACTGGAAGTCCCAGACGGTGTTGAAGATCTCGCCGATCGCGAGCGGCGTGGTGGTGTGCTGCCGGACGAGGCGGAGCGCCTCCTGGTTCTCTGCGGGAGTGCAGTCCTCGAGCCAGAACAGGTCGTAGGGCTCGAGCGACTTCCCGAGCTTGGCCGCCTGGATCGGGGTCATGCGGTGGTGGCCGTCGTGCAGGAGGGGGAGCTCGGGGCCGAACTCGTTGCGCACCGCCTCGAACACCCCGGGCAGGTGGCGGAGGTAGGCCCGGGTGTCCCAGTCCTCCTCGGTCGGGTGGGCGCCGCGTCGGGCGGGTTCGTGGTCGTAGCGCTCCGCGCCGCCGTCGAGGCTCGACTGGGCGGCGATCCCGTAGATCGCCTTGAGACCGGGGACGCCGGACTGCACCCGGATCGAGCGGTAGCCGAGCTCCTGGTGCTCGCGGATCGAGTCGAACAGCGAGGGGAGGTCCGCGCCGGACGCGTGGCCGTACGCCATGAGCCCGGTGCGGGACGCGCCGCCGAGCAGCTGGTAGACCGGCAGGCCGGCGACCTTGCCCTTGATGTCCCACAGGGCCATGTCGACCGCGCCGATCGCCGCCATCGTCACGGGGCCGCGGCGCCAGTACGCGCTCCGGTAGAGGAACTGCCAGGTGTCCTC
>JAFABT010000058.1 GCA_023425905.1 Actinomycetes bacterium
CACCCGAGGCGACGAGCTCACCGCCGGGCAGGAGGGCGGCGCACTCGTGCGCCGCACCGTCCTGCCCGGCGGTGCTCGTGTCCTCACCGAGCACGTCCCGGGCATGCGCTCGGCCACCGTCGGCGCCTGGGTCGGGGTCGGCTCCGCAGACGAGCACGACGGTCACCACGGCTCGACGCACTTCCTCGAGCACCTGCTGTTCAAGGGCACTGCGCGTCGCAGCGCGATGGACATCGCCGAGGCCTTCGACGCGGTCGGTGGTGAGGCGAACGCCTCCACGGGCAAGGAGCACACGTGCTACTACGCCCGCGTCCTCGACGAGGACCTGCCCATGGCGGTCGACGTCATCTGCGACATGGTGACGTCCGCGACGCTCGACCCTGACGAGCTCGAGACCGAGCGCGGTGTCATCCTCGAAGAGCTCGCGATGAACGAGGACGACCCGGGTGACGTGGCGCACGAGGCCTTCGCCGCCGCCGTGCTCGGCGCCCACCCGCTCGGCCGCCCCATCGGGGGCACGCCCGAGACCATCCGGGCCGTGCCCCGCGAGGCGGTCCTCGAGCACTACCGCGAGCACTACGACGCCTCGACGCTCGTCGTGTCGGCCGCGGGCAACGTCGACCACGACACGTTGTGCGCGCAGGTGCTCGACGGGCTCAACGCGGGCGGATGGTCGGCGTCGGGCCCGGTCGTGCCGCGCGCCCGACGCGAACCGGCCTCTGACGGCGCGACCCCCGGAGGCGTGCCGAGCGAGGGCAGCGAGGTCCACCTGCGTCGGGTCACCGAGCAGGCCCACGTGCTCGTCGGCTCGACCGGCCTCACGGCGACGGACCCACGTCGCTTCACGCTCTCGGTCCTCAACGCCGTGCTCGGGGGCGGCATGTCGTCGCGGCTCTTCCAGGAGATCCGGGAGCGCCGCGGGCTCGCCTACACGACGTACTCCTTCGCCCAGGGTCACGCGGACGCGGGGGTCTTCGGGCTCTACGCGGGCTGCGGGCCGAGCAAGGTCGACGCCGTCCGGGCGCTCCTCGCGAGCGAGTGGGAGCGGATCGCGACCGACCTCATCAGTCCTGACGAGCTCGCGAGGTCGATCGGTCAGCTCGCCGGCGGGCTCGTGCTCGGGCTCGAGGACACGGGTTCCCGGATGAGTCGCCTCGGTCGGGCCGAGCTCGTGCACGGTGAGCTGCTCACGGTCGCGGAGTCGCTCGACCGGATCCGTTCCGTGACCGCAGCCGAGGTCCGCGACCTCGCGGCGGATCTTGCCTCACGGCCGCGCACGACGGTGCTCGTCGGCCCTGACGGCGGCTGATCGCCCGCGCAGGCGCGTCTGTGACGTGCCTGAATGCCGGACGCCGGGCTTCACTCGTTCGGGGGACCGGTAGAGTCCCGTGCTATGCGTCCCGCGCCCGCCTCTCCGGCCCATCACGAGGTCGCGGGGCGGGTACGGCGCTGGGTGGCGGGCAAGCCTGAGGCGGAGACCGACATCGTCCGGGCGCCCGCCCGTGCCCTCCTCGTCCAGGTCGCGATGGGTGACCTCCAGCCGGGCGGCGCGCACGACCTCCCCGCCCGCATCGCGGTGCACGGCGCTCTCGAGCAGTGCGCCAGCTGGCACTTCGACTCGGCGCTGTCCCAGGTGCTCGTGCGCCACGGCGACCCGTGGCCGGACCTCGCCGAGGCGATGGCGTTGCGGGTGCTCGCCCATGCCCTCGCGTACACGCGCCCGGAAGCCCTCGCCCCGCACGACGACGCCGTCATCGGGCTCGCGCTGTGCGAGGACCTCGTCCTGGGCCTGGGTCATGGCGAGCGGATCCTCGACGGGTATCGCGCCCACGACGCCCGGCCGCAGCAGCATCCGGACGGTGTCGTGCAGGTCGCGCACGAGCTGCACGCAGCGGCCACCCGGCGCGTGGAGCCAGACGAGGCGCTCTTCGCCGAACCGCTTGCACCCGCCTACGCTGCGCTCGTGAGGAGCCTCAGGGGGTCGACGACGGACTTCGCGGCGGCGCTCGACGACGCGTGCGAGCTCCACCTCGAGCGGAGCAGCGGCATCGCGGGGCGGTGGTTCGCGGCCCAGACCGACGCGCTCGTCCCCTCCGAGCTGCTCGCAGCGATCTCGGTGCGGGGGCGCCTGGGGCTCAAGGTTCCGTCGGTCGTCCACCCCCTGCTCGCTCCCTACCTCGCTGACCCGGCGCGGAGTCCCCAGGCACTGCGCAGTGCCTTGCTCGACCAGCTCGAGTGGAGGCTCAACTCCTCCTGGTTGTGAGCACGCCATGATGGAGCCATGAGCACCACCGGTCTCCCGCTGATCCACACGCGCTTCGCCCCGCCGAGGGGCACCGAGGACGTCGTCGAGCACACATGGGTGCTGCGTTCCTCCACCGGGCTCGACCGGCCGGTGCGTTCACTCGTCGTCCCGAACGCGCGCGGCGCGGTCGCCGTCGCACTCGGCGACGGGGCCGTCAGCATCGACCCCCTCTCGGGCGAGCGCGGTCCGGCCTCGGGCGTCATCGGGCTGCGGCGGGTGCCCGTCGTCCTCGAGCACGTCGGCTCGGTGCACCACGTGGGTCTCCGGCTGCGGCCGTACGCCTTCCACGGAAGCGCCGCGGTCGCACGGCTCGTCGACCGGGTGCTCCCGCTCGAGACCGTGCTCGCCGCTCAGGCGCTGCGCGCAGACCTTCGTGACGTCCCCGACGGCGCCGCGGCTGACGAGGAGCGCGCGACGGTGCTCGCACGCGCCGTCGCTGCGGCGCTGCCGTGCACGGTCCCGCCCGACCGTCGCCGCATCATCGACGACGCGCTCGTCGCGGCGGAGCAGGCCGACGGTCTCATCCGGCAGCTCGACGTCGCCCGCCGCACAGGGGTCAACCCGTCGCTGCTGCGGACGGTGCTGGACGAGTTCACCGGGGTGGGGGGTCCTGAGCTGCTAGCGATCGTGCGGCTCCATCACTTCCTGGGGTCGGGCACAGGGCCGGACCAGGGGGCGCAGGCACGGCGCGCGCTCGCGACCTACCCTGTGCACGCCCACCCCGCGCGCGAGGTGCTCCGGTTCACCGGCATGGAGCCGGAGGTGTTCGTCCGGGTGCGCGACGGTCTCCTCGGCCTGCTCGACGAGCGGTGACCGGCCGGACGCCGCGGCGGTACTCACGGACGTGCCACTAGGGTGTGGCCTCGTGAACGAGATCAACGTCGCTGTCATCGGGGCCCGAGGCCGCATGGGCCGAGCCGTCTGCGCCGCCGTCGAGGGGGCGGGAGACATGCGTCTCGTGGCCACGCTCGACGCGGGGGACCAGATCACCCCGGAGACGCTCGGCGGGGCTGACGTCGCCGTGGACTTCACGGTCCCAGGCGTCACCGAGGCCAACGTCCACGCGCTCGTCGACGCCGGGGTGCACGCCGTCGTCGGCACGTCGGGGTGGACGGAGGCGGCGCTCGGCTCGGTGCACGAGCACGTCCTCGCCGCTCCACGTCCCGTGGGTGTGCTCGTCGCGCCGAACTTCGCCCTCGGTGCGGTCCTCGCGATGCACTTCGCCGAGAAGGCCGCCCGCTACTTCGAGTCGGTCGAGATCGTCGAGCTGCACCACCCCGACAAGGTCGACGCCCCCTCTGGGACGGCGGTCCACACCGCGAAGAGCATCGCGGCGGCGCGGGCGGCCGCGGGGTTGGGCCCGCTGCCGGACGCAACCGAGCAGTCGATGCCCGGGGCGCGCGGGGCGAGCGTCGAGGGTGTCCCGGTGCACTCGGTGCGGCTGCGGGGCCTCACGGCGCACGAGGAGATCTTTTTCGGCAACCCGGGTGAGCAGCTGACGATCCGCACCGACTCCTTCGACCGGTCGTCGTTCATGCCGGGTGTCCTGCTCGCGGTGCGCGGCGTCGGACGGCTCGGCGGTCTGCGGGTCGGGCTCGAGCACCTCCTCGACCTCTGAGCACCTCGTGACCGGGTGAGCCCCGGACCCTGCAGCTGAGCCCCGGAGGCTGCCTCACGAGTCGGAGGCTGCCCGGCGCTCAGGGCGTGGGCGTCGTGATGTCCGCCGCCCAGCGCCGTTCGGTCACGGTGCGGTCGCCGGCCGCGAGCGTCCGTGCCCTGCCGTCCGGCCCCAGGCCGGCCCCGGCGTAGAACTGCTCGCGCGCGACGTCGGCGTCGAGCACCCAGGCGGTGAGGCTCGTCGCACCGTCCTCGCGGAGCAGGTCGACCGCGGCCGCGAGCAGGCGCGAGCCGTGGCCCGCACGC
>JAFABT010000063.1 GCA_023425905.1 Actinomycetes bacterium
GCCGCCGGGCCCGCCGAAGCCGCCGCCGTGGCGACGGCCGCCCTCAGGCCCGAAGTCGCCCTGGGGTCCGCCCGGGCCGCGATGGAACCGAGGTCGATCGTGGGAGTGGCCAAGTGAGGGGGTTCCAGGGAGTCTCATGGGAGTCTCCTTCCGTACGGATGCGAGCAATCTGGCATGCTCGCGATATGTGAACGATATATCGCGAACATTCCATGCGCAAGGCCATTGGATCTCACGGCGCCCGGGTGATCGTCGAGATCCACCCCTCCGTCTCCCCTGCGGGGCGGTCCGCCCAGACGACGGTGCCCTCGCCGCACATCACGCCCACCGTCACATCCGGCGTCTCCCGGCGAAGCAGTCGGCCACTCGACGGGACGAGGAGGTATGCCTCCGTCGTGGCAACAGGGTCTGCGGGGTCGGCCGTCGTCCAGGCCACAAGATCCCGGCACACCCAGAGGTTGGAGATCGGGCGCCCCGGTGACGCCGGGACGACGGCGGCGGAACGCGTCGCCGGGTCGGCGACGAGGAGTTCCTCGGCGGAACTGATGACGAGGTGATCTCCGGTCGAGCCGAGGCTTCCAAGCGGTGAGACCCCTTCGGGCTCCTGCGTCACGTTCATGACCGGCTGCGTACCGCCGTCTGGACCCATGATCTCGAGGGACGTGATCGTCTCGGGCCCGTCAGGTGACATCGCGAGCATGGAGCTCTCGCCTTCGTTCCGGACGATGACGACGTCCGAACGCAAGGGGTGCGGGTGGGTAGCGTGCCTCGCCTCGACCCGAAGGTCACTCGCTGTCAGCGACGACGAGACGACGGCCATCCGCCCGGCGCCGGCCTCGGGCACGATCGTCTGCATCCAGGCGCGCCCGCCGGAGATCCGGGGCACCGTGCGATGCCCCGATGCGATGACCTTGCCGTCCCACAGCTGCTCGCTGCGGGCAAGAAGTCGGGCCTTCCCGCCGGCCAGCGGCGCCGCGAAGAGTCGCCACGGCGCGTAGTAGGACCCCTGGATCACCGTCGCCTCGGTCCACACGAGCGTCGTGCCATCGGTGTCCGCGCCGATCATCTGCCGGCCGCTTGTGTCTGGGACGAGCCCCTTGCTCGACGTGAGAGGTGAGTAGGCGCCGGCCCAGCGTCCGATCTCGGGGACGGCGCCCTCGTCCTCGGGGGTGGGACTGCGGAACACGACAGCCTCTCCGTCGGCGAGGACGACCGCCGGTTGGAAGCCGCCGAGGTCAGCCCGGCCGTCGCCGACGAAGGGCTCGAGCGTGACGTCCGTGGCGTCGTCGTGACTGATCGTCGTCGCTTCGATGGGTGCGCCGTCGGCCCAGGTGAGCGCGGCGAGCAGGCCGTCCCGTGCTGCGGCGGGGGGCGACGCGACGGTAGCCGACGGGCTCGGTGCCCCGGCTCGGGTCGAGCCCGAGGTTGGCGCAGAGCAGCCTGCGATCACGAGCACGCCGACGACGCACAGCGCGACGGCCGCGCGCGCACGGGACAGGCCGACTCGTCGGCGGAGCGGGGTCGGCATGCGTCTCGTGTCGTCGGTCATCGCGTCTCCGGGTGGTGAGTGGCGGCATGGTCGGCGGGAGCGCCTTAGGTCACCGCGCGCTGCGACGTTAGGGGCGGCGCGCTGCGTCGTGCAGGTGCCCGCGGGTCAGCTGTGGACGAGCAATCCGTGGGGCGCCGTCCGTGGACAGCCGGCCCCTGCGACGCGCGAACCCCGCGCGTTCGCGCGCGGGACCCGCGTTCTCGCGGACTGGGCCCGCGCGGTCGGGGACGGGACCCGCGTTCTCGCGGACTGAACCCGCGCGGTCGGGGACGGGACCCGCGCGGTCGGCAAGGGGTGGGGCGGAGGTACGGTGCGGAGGAGACGGGGCCAGCGCGGGGCGCTGCCCTCCCAAGAGGCGAGGAGCGGACGTGTACGTCAAGGTGTGCGGTCTCACGACGGCCGAGGCCGCCGTCGTCGCCGTCGAGGCAGGGGCCGACGCCGTCGGTGTCGTCGTGTCAGCGAGCAGCCCGCGCCACCTCACGGCCGACGCCGCCCGCACCGTCGTCGCGGCGGCCCGGCAGGCCGCCGCCACCCGCCCGCTCGACGTCGTCCTCGTCACCGCTGAGCTCAGCGCTGACGAGGCGGTGCGGTCCGCGCGCAGCATCGGCGCCGACGTCGTCCAGCTGCACGGCTCTCGCTACACCGCCGACGACTTCCGCACCGTCGTCGCATCCGGTCTGCGGCTGTGGCGGGCCACCTCGCTCGACGACGCCCCCGATCTCACCGTCGGCGCGCACGGCGAGGACGTCCTGCTTCTCGACGCGCCCCGTCCCGGCTCGGGCGAGCGCTGGGATCCCGCGCTCCTCGTCGGGCGCACGCCTCACGGACAGTGGCTGCTCGCGGGCGGGCTCGACCCGGACAACGTCGCCGACGCGATCGCCGCCGCCCGGCCGTGGGGGGTTGACGTGTCGAGCGGAGTCGAGCAGTCCCGCGGCGTCAAGGACCTCGCCAAGGTGCGGGCCTTCGTCCTCGCTGCCCGGGCTGCGGAGCTGCGCGGCGCTACTCAGGATTGAGGAGGTGCGTGCGCCGCTCGACCGTCTCAACAGGGTCGGCGCTTGAGGTCGTCTGGACGGTGCCGTCGATGTCCTGCCACGCGCCGCCGTCGACCCGGTACACGCCGCTCCACGTCGTGGTGAGCGTCGCGGTGAAGGTGCCGAGTGTGTCGAAGGTGCGGTGGACGGTGTAGTCCGGGTAGGGGGCGCCGGGGTCGTCGCCTGCCCAGCCGGAGCCGTCGCCGAAGTCCCACTCGTAGCTGATGGGTCGCACCGCGAGGTCGACGACCTGTCCGATGACGCGGGCGGAGAAGCCGCGGGTCTCGACGTCGGTCGCGTAGTAGATCGTGGGCATGTGGATGAGGGCGCGACCGCCGTTCGGCTGGACGGTGATGCCGGGCGCACCGATCGGGAAGCGTTCCATGTCGCGGAGCGCGATCTCGATCGCGGATCCTGGCTCGCCCGGGCATGACCACCACTGGACCATGACCCACGGTGTCCACGCCCCCGCCCCGTCGCGTTCACGACGGGCGACGGGCCAGAGCGGGTCGGCGTCGTCCAGGCACTCGAGAGTGGGGTCCTTGACCCAGACGCCGTCCCTGCAGAACGCGGTGGCGCCGTTCTCCTCGACCCCGCACTCGACCGACTGTTTGTACTGAATGCCGATCGACTTGAGGGAGATCTCGGTGAAGGTGAGTTCGCCAATGGCCTCGAAGCCGTCGTCTCCCTCCTCCACGCGCGGGCCAGCGGCCGCAGCGGCCATGGTGGAGATCACGATCAGCACAGCCAGAGTTCCCGCCGCGGGGAGTCGAGCGTTCATCTCTCATCCTCGTCGGCGATGTCGACGGCTCTGACCAGCCAGGCGGAGCCCTGGAGTCCGACGGCGATGCGCGCATCGAAGACGTAAGGCTTGGGCTCCTCATCCGTGACTTCGCCTGACGTCGAGATGACCTGCCACGCGCCCTGGGTGATGGTGATGTCAAAGGCTTGGTAGTTGCCGTACGCGGTGCCGAGGTACGTAGCTCCGTCCAGGGATATCTCCGACCCCACCGTGTGTTCTCCGCGCTCTGCGTCGGCGAGCGCGGCCTTAACCGCGGCTGCGCAGAACTTGCAGCCGCTAGCCGACACAGCCTTGAGCGGCTTGACGTCACCAGACTGATACGCATAGGCCCAAAGCTCGAAGAAGTGCTGGATCGCCGCCTTCGCGCCGGCCTGGTCGTCCTTCTCCATCGCCTTCGGCGCCTCAGGTGGGCTCGGCGTCGGCGAGGGGGTGGTCGTCGGGCTCGGGGACGGCGACGCCGAAGTGCTGGTCAAGGGTGCCGGTGTCACCGGCGTCGGGCCCGTAACGGGCTCTGCCGCCCCCGTGCACCCGCTCGCGACCGCCGCGACGACCGCGCCGACGACGACGCGTCGACCAAGGACATTCCACACATTTCCCCCGCGCATGGCCCGACGCTAGCGGGTCGCGCCGTCACGGGTCGACCAGCCGCCGCGCCCTGTGGACGGGTGGCTCACACCCAGGACGTCAGTGCGCCCCTTCCGCGATCTCCTCGACCAACTTCGCGTTGAACGCCGGCAGATCGTCGGGAGTCCGGCTCGAGACGAGCCCGGCGTCGACGACGACTTCCTCGTCGACCCACGTCGCCCCCGCATTGCGCAGGTCCGTCTTGAGGCTCGCGTACGACGTGAGCGTCCGCCCACGGACGACGTCGGCGTCGGTGAGGATCCAGCCGCCGTGGCAGATGACCCCGACGGGCAACCCGCGGGCGACCACGTCGCGGACGAGCCTCACGGCGGCCTCGTCGGTGCGGATCGTGTCGCCGTTGACGACGCCGCCGGGCAGGACGAGCGCGCCGATGTCGTCGGCGCTCACCTCGGACGTCGTCCGGTCGACGGTGGCCTCGTGCCCGTTCTTGCCGGTGATCGTGCCCCGGTCGGACGAGACGAGGACGGCCGTCGCGCCATGCTCGGTGACGGCTTCCCAGGGGCTGGTCAGCTCGGAGTCCTCGAAGCCGTCGGTGGCGAGGAATGCGACGCGCTTGCCGGTGAGGTGGGACATGGTGGTCCTCCTTCTTCTCGGATGTGCGGTCTCTCCATCGTGCAAGCGACCTCCTGACGTCGCCACCGGACCACCGGTTTGTGCCCCGGCGCAGACGCCTCGGCGTTCGGCGCGGAACCCGCGCGTTCGGCGACCGGACCCGCGTGTTCGGCAGCGGGACCCGCGTGTTCGGCGACCGGACCCGCGTGTTCGGCGACCGGACCCGCGTGTTCGGCTGCGGGACCCGCGTCTTCGGCGACCGGACCCGCGTGTTCGGCAGCGGGACCCGCGTCTTCGGCGGCGGGGGTGGGCGGGGT
>JAFABT010000070.1 GCA_023425905.1 Actinomycetes bacterium
GCGTCGTCGCGCCGGCGATGTCGCGGGGCCCTCCGGGGGGAGGACGGGGGAGGGAGCGGGGCCGTTCATGGGAGCAGACATCGCGGTCCATCGTGGCACCTGAGGTCCGTCCCGTCACCCCTCCGGGCGAAGTCCCACGTCATGGCCCCGCGCGGTCGCTCGGGGCGTCACGTCTTCTCGGGTGCGCGCCCGTGGACGGCCTCGACGGCGAAGCGTCGGCGGGCGACGCCCTGCTTCGCGATCGTCTCGGCGAGCACGTCGACGTCGAGGACGTCGGCAAGCCGGAGGAGGTAGACGAGGACGTCGGCGATCTCCTCCCCGATGCGCGCCTTGCGCTCGGGCCGGGCGAAGTGCGTGACGGCGTCGTCCGCGGGGATCCACTGGACGAGCTCGGCGACCTCCCCGACCTCACCGACGAGCGCGAGGACGAGGGACTTGGGGTCCTGGAACTGTCCCCAGTCGCGCTCGGCACTGAACTCCGCGATGACGCGCGTGAGGTATGCGAGGTCACCCTCCCCGTCCGCGCGGGGCGGCACGTCTGACTGCGTCATGCCCCCAGCCTGCCACCACGGTCGACTGCTCGGAGTGCCAGCTTGCGGACCTCTGTCACCCACAGCACCGAGCTCGCGAGCGCGAAGCAGATGAGCCACTGCTCCCAGGTGAGGGCCGTCGTCCCGAAGGCCGTGTTGAGGAACGGCACGTGGACGACCGCGACCTGGAGCACGAGCGCGAGCGCGACCGCGCCCCAGAGCCACACGTTGGCGAAGGCCGCGTGGGCGGCGGAGACGGTCTCGGACCGGGCCGCGAAGGCGTTGAACAGCTGGCAGAGCACAAGGACGGTGAACGCGGCGGTCCGCGCGACGTCGAGCGATCCTGCGCCGACGAGGCTCTCCGCGTGCACGAGCCCACCCGGGAGGAACAGGTCGAGCGCGGTGAGCGACGCGAGCGCCATGACGAGGCCGACGAGGACGACGTCGCGCCACATCCGTCCGTCGATGACCTTCTCCGTGAGCCGCCTGGGGCGGCGCGCCATGACGTCCTCCGTCGTCGGGTCGACGCCCATCGCGAGGGCCGGGCCGGTGTCCGTGAGGAGGTTGATCCACAGGATCTGGGTCGCGAGCAGCGGCAGGACGAGCCCGCTGCCGTCGTCGTGGACGGCGGCGTCGAGCCCGAGGACCCCGGCGAGGACGACGCCGAGGAAGACGGTGAGGACCTCGCCCATGTTCGACGAGAGCAGGAACCGCAGGAACTTGCGGATGTTGTCGAAGATCCCGCGTCCCTGCTCGACCGCGACGACGATCGTCGCGAAGTTGTCGTCGGCGAGGATCATCGAAGCGGCCTCCTTCGACACCTCGGTCCCGGTGACGCCCATCGCGACGCCGATGTCCGCGGACTTGAGCGCGGGCGCGTCGTTGACGCCGTCACCCGTCATCGCGACGACCTCACCGTCGGCCTGGAGGAGGTCGACGATGTCGAGCTTGTGCCGGGGTGCGACGCGCGCGAAGACGGACACGTCCCGCACGGCCTGCGCGAGGGACTCGGGGCCTTGCTCCGCGATCTCGTCGAGCTCGGGGCCGGTGACGACCTGGCTGCCGGGTCCGACGACGTGCAGGTCTTCCGCGATGCGCCGCGCGGTGCCCGGGTGGTCGCCCGTGATCATGACGACGCGGACGCCCGCGCGGTGCGCCTCGGCGATCGCGTCCCGCGCCTCGGGCCGCGGCGGGTCGATGATGCCGACGGTTCCGAGGTAGACGAGGTCGCGCTCGAGCCCCTCGTCGACGCCGCGTCCGCCGTCGGGCGCCGCCCCTGAGGCGCCTGTCCCGTCGCCGTGCGGGTGCTCGTGGCCCTCGAGCGGTCGGTAGGCGACGGCGAGCGTGCGCAGCGCCTGGTCCGACAACCGATCCACGTGGCCGCGGATGGTCGCGCGTCCCTCGTCGTCGAGCGTCCGGACGTCCGCGCCGACGCGCACGCGGCTGCAGCGGGCCAGCAGGACGTCAGGCGCGCCCTTGGTGAGGAGGAGGTGGGCGTCGTCGCCTGCCTCGACGGCCTCACGGTCCCGCTCGATCGTCGACATGAGCTTGCGCTCGGAGGTGAAGGGAGCGGTCGCCACGCGCTCGAAGCGGGCGGAGCGGGCGGCGACCGTGCCGAGCTTGTGCTCCGCGGTGCGAAGCGCGATCTCGGTCGGGTCACCGTGCGCGACCCAGTCGCCCTCGTGCTCCCGCAACGACGAGTCGTTCGCGAGGGAACCACCGCCGAGCACCGCCGCGACCTCGAGGAAGAGCGCGGCGTGCGGGCCCTCGGCCGCGAGCACGTCACCGACGCCGTCCCGGCTCCCGACCACCCGCACCTCGCCCGCTGGCGCGTAGCCCTCGCCTGTGAGCGTCACCTCGCCGGACGCCGTGACGACGCGCTGCACCGTCATCTCCGACCGGGTGAGCGTCCCGGTCTTGTCCGTGCAGATGACGGTCGCCGAGCCGAGCGTCTCGACCGAGGACAAGCGCTTGACGATCGCACCGCGACCCGCGAGGCGTTGGACCCCGATCGCGAGCACGACCGAGAGGATCGCGGGCAGTCCCTCGGGGACGGCCGCGACCGCGAGCGACACCCCCAGCAGCAGCACGGTCACGTACCCCTCGATCGAGTGGACGTCGGCGGTGAGCAGGACGGTCGCGATGACGACGCCCGCGATCGCGAGCACGGCGAGGCCGAGCATCCGCCCCACCCCGGCGATCTCCCGCTGCAACGGGGTGGGCTCGTCCTCGGTCGCGGCAATCAGGTCGGCGATGTGACCCATCTCGGTCGCGGTGGCGGTCGCGGTGACGATCGCCCGCCCCGAGCCTTGGGCGACCGCCGTCCCGGCGAAGACCATGCAGAACCTGTCGCCGAGCGCGGCCGGGCCCTCGAGCGTCCGCGGGTCCTTGAGGACGGCCTCGCTCTCGCCCGTGAGCGACGCCTCCGCGACCCGGAGCGCCGCGGACGCCACGAGGCGCGCGTCGGCCGCGACCGTGTCGCCCTCGCTCAGGACGAGGAGGTCCCCGACGACGACCTCCCGCGTCGGCACGACGATCGTCGCCCCGTCACGGACGACGGTCGCGTGGGGTGCGGCCATCGTCGCGAGCGCGGCGACCGCGGCCGCCGCGCGCGACTCCTGGACGTAGCCGATGACGGCGTTGAGGGCGACGATCGCGGCGATGACGACGACGTCGAAGGGGAAGCCGTGCGCACCCTCGATGACCCAGGCCGCGCCCGACACGACGATCGCTCCGAGCAGCAGGTAGATGAGCGGGTCGGCGAGCTGGGCGAGGATCCTGCGCCACGCCGGGACGGCAGGCTCGGCGAGCAGCTCGTTCGCGCCGTCACGCGCGAACCGGTCGGCCGCCTCCGCTGCGGTCAGCCCGGTGGTGAGGTCGGTGCCGAGCGCTGCGGCCACGGTGGACGCAGCGAGCAGTGCGGGGTCTGCGGGGCGGGCGGTGCCGACGTGCTCCATCGTCACAGTCTCCCGCGTCGTCGTGCGCGCGGTGGGACGATGGTGCGATGACAGACCCGACCGCGCCGCCGACTCCGGAGGACGGCGAGGCGCGCGCCGTCGCTGCGCTCACCGCCATGAGGCTGCGGTTCACCCTCACCCGCCACGGCGCGGTGCGCAGCCTCGCGGAGGCCGCCGAAGCCCGCGGGATGGCGCCCAAGCAGATCGTCAAGACGCTCGTCGTGCGACGCGGGGAGGGTGACTTCGTCTTCGTCCTCGTCCCGGGCGGCCGCACGATCTCGTGGCCCAAGCTGCGCGCGGTCCTCGATGTCAGCAGGCTCTCGATGCCGGACGCAGACGTCGCGTTCGAGGTCACGGGCTACCGCCGCGGCACGATCACCCCCTTCGGGTCGACGACCGCGTGGCCCGTCGTCGCCGACGCGCGCGTGCCGGGACAGCAGGTCTCGATCGGGGCTGGCGCGCCCGGCGTCGCGGCGACCCTCGACGGGACGGCGATGGTGCTCCGGCTGGCCGCGACGGTCGCGGACGTCACGGACGAGGAGCCCGCCGCGACGTGACACCGGGCGCCACCTGAGAGGTGACGCCCGGCGTCGACACGCGGACGGCCGTGCCGTCGGGGCCGTCAGCGCGGGTTGCGGACCGTGATGACGAGGTCCTTCACCTGCTGGCCACGGGGGTGCCTGTGCCAGAAGTGCCCCTTGCTGCCCTTGCCGTGCTTGCCCCACGAGAAGCCCTGCTTCGCGAGGTCCTTCTTCGTGAGGGAGCTCGGCACGGTCCAGCGCTTCTCCTTGGCGACCGTCACCTTGACCCCGTGCCCGGCGACCTTCACGCTCGAGAGCGGGTTGGCCGCGGACCAGTAACGGTTCGGGTCGGAGTCGGTGAACGTCGGGATCGCGCGGGTCGAGGGCTGGCATGCGGCCTTCGTCACGACCGTGTCGTCCGGCCCGGCGACCTCCTTGTGGAGGCACACCCGGTCGGTGCGCTGCAGGCCGAAGGTCGCGTCGAAGGCCTGTCGGCGGTTCGCCGGCTTGGTGCCGTCGTCGTACGTGAACGGTGCGGGCCGGGCGTCGACGACGAGGGCGTTGCCCGCACCGGGGTGCTGGACCGTGTTGTTGTCCTCGTAGGAGTGGTCGACGTACCACACGAGCATCCCGTCCTGGAACGGGAAGTGCTCGACCCAGCTCGGGGCGGTGAGCGCCTTGGAGAACTGGTACGGCCCGGTCTTGAGCGTGCGGTCCCACCCGGCGTACTGCCGGTTCTCGACGAGGTAGTACCGGTCGTGCGTCCCGGTGATCGTCCCCGTCGTGATCTCCCACAGCCCGGAGGCGGACCAGCCGTTCTCGCCGTCCTCGACGTCATCCGTGAACAGCTCGGTGCCCCCGCTCGCGATGACGATGTCGTCGAGGAACGCACCGGGCAGGTGGAGCCCCCCGTCGGTCTGGTACCGGAAGCGGAACTGCGAGGCCGCACCGCCCGCGTCGTACGCGAAGCGGATCGTCGTCCACTCGCCCTCGGTCGTGCCGTCGACGACGTCGCCCGCGCGCTGCCACGTCGTGCCGCCGTCGAGGGAGTACTCGCCGTACAGGCCGTCGTAGTTCTCCTCGATGTCGTACCAGGCCTGCGCCGAGACCTCGACCTCGCCCGCCGCGGGCACGGCCCGCGACAGCGACTCGTTGAGCGAGTCGGCGGACCCGGTCCACCACGCGCACTCCCCGGACGCCGGGGTCGTGTACTCGGTCGACGTCGTCACGGACGGCAGGTCGACCTTGACCGCCTGCTCCTTGCCGCGGACGTGGAACTGCGACGGGCTGAGCGTGAACATCCCACGCTTGCCGAGCGGGACCGTCTTGTAGTCGAGCCAGCCGAGGAACAGCTTCTCCTCCGGGCCCATGAGGCCGGGAGTCGTGCCGATCCCCTCGCCGGCCTTGGCGCCGTGCGAGAGCCACGACCCGGCGCTCATGAGCGTCCAGAAGGCGGTTCCGTTCTCACCGCCCGCTGTGTCGTAGTAGTCGGGCAGGCCGAGGTCGTGCGCGTACTCGTGGGCGAACACCCCGAGGCCGCCGTTCTCCGGCTCGGTCGTGTAGTCGCCGACCCAGATGCCCGAGGACCCGATCTCCGTGCCGCCGGCCGAGTTCGCCGTGTCGCCGACGACCGGCCCGGTGAGCCCGTAGTCCGAGCCGTTGACGTACCAGCGGTGCGACCAGATGGCGTCGCCGCCGAGCGCGCCGCCACCGGCCTCCTCGCCCTCGCCCGCGTGAACGGCCTGGAAGTGGTCGATGTAGCCGTCGGGCTCGTCGAAGTCACCGTCGTTGTCGAAGTCGTACCGGTCCCACACGTCGAACTTCGCGAGCTCGGCCTTGAGCTCCTCGGGGGAGGCGCCGGCCTCGATGCGACTCGTCCACCACGCGTCGACGGAGTGCGCGACGAAGTCCCACGCGCCGCCGACCTCCTCGCGGTTGTTGTCGCCGTAGTAGGCCGCGTTGTACGGCACCTGCACCCAGTCGGTGACCTCGTTCGTCACGGAGTACTGGCCGTTGGAGACGTCCTCGTAGTACGTGCGCATCGACTCGCCGTCGCCGTTGAACAGCTCCTCGAAGGACGCGGGGGAGAAGTCCTCGCGCCAGATCGTCGAGTTGTCGACGGTGCGGTCGGGCTTCGGGATCTCGTTGTGGCGCGGGCCCGGGGCGTCGGAGGTGCCCTCGACCGACTCGTCGCCGAACTCGGCGAGGACGGTGAAGATCACGTCGCGCTTGACGGTCTTCGTCTCCGCGAAGGTGTTCTTGCCGAGGCGGACGACGCCGTCGGCGTCCGGCTGGGCGTCGCCCGCTGCGACCTTGGTGATCGCCTTGCGACGCAGCGCGTCCTGACGTGCCGACAGCGGGCCGGGGCGGTTGTCCTCGACGTCGTCGAGCGCACGAGCGGGCTCGGCGGGCGTGGGGGAGTGCGTGCGAGTGGCTCCGGGAGCGGCAGCGCCGCCCGCTTCCGAGGAGTCGGTGCCCTCGATGTCGGTGACGGCCCCTGCAGGTAGCAGCAGCGCCCCGGTCAGGGCGAGCGCGGCTCCGGCCGCGACGGTGGTGCGGGTGCGAGATCTCACGGGTGGTGTCCTCTCGACGAGCTCAGCGCCGGACGGGTGCGACGCCGCTGACCGTGACAGTCTGCTCCCGTCGGGCACATGGCGCTCTTCGGGCGAATCGGGCGCGCGCTCGCCGCGGGCCGCGACGTCGTCCCGACACACTCCTCACCCGTCTGGATGAAGGACGATTGGCCCGGGTGGGTGGCTCTGGCCGCAGGTTGCATGGGACCGGAGGTGGTCCCGGTGGCAGCAGCTGCGACGGCGCAGACGATGCAGGAGAGTCACCGTGGCGCCTTCGTCGTCATCGGGATCCTCGTCGCGGGGTGCGCCGCGCGAGGTGTGGAGCAGCTGCTCGCGTCCGAGTTCTCCGCGGACGGCCCCGCTGGCGTCGCGCTCGACGTCGTGGGCTGGTGGCCTGCTGCGCTCGCGGTCACGTTCCTCGTCGCGGTGCCACACGCGCTGCTCGCGGTCGCGGCCCTGCGGCGCCACCACAGGACGCCTGTCATCGCGGCGGTCGCGTCGTGGCAGTCGGTCGTCGTGCTCGCGGTGAGCGTCGTCACGATGGGGACGAGCTCGGCGCAGGCGTTTTTCGGCATCCTCGCGATCGGGACGGGGATGCTCGCGTTGCACGCCCTCACGTCGCGGCCAGCACCGCCTCGCTTGGTCCCGGGTCGCGGGCGGCCCTGACGGCGGCTGCGCTCAGTTCTTGACGTCGATCCCGCCGAGGATCGCGGTCGCGCGGATGAGCAGGGTGGGCGCGTTCGGGTCGAGCACCTGATTGGTCTTGTCCTCCCAGCCGCCCAGGAGCGGGGTGCCCTCGATCGCGACGCGCCACGTCGGGGGGACCTTGAGGTCGATGCCGCCGAGGAGGGCGAAGGCGTCGAGCCGCGCGGTGCCGACGAGCTGGGCGCCCCGGAGGTCGACCTCGATCCCGCCGAGCACCGCCGAGAGGCTGCCGCCCTGGAAGTCCGCGGTGACGGGGCGCAGGTTCGCCCCGGACAGCAGCACGCTCGTCCGCAGCACCGTCTGGCCCGGGCCGCCTGCGCGGTCGGGTGCGGGCCCGCTGCGTCCCGACCCGATGAGGAGTGCGAGCCCGACGGCGACGATCGCGACCGGGACGGCGAGCTCCCACAGGCTCACCGAGAGCAGGTCGAGGTTGCTCAGCTGGAAGAACACCCCGAGCCCGACGAGGACGACCGGCGCGAGGTAGGACTTCGGTGCGCTCAGCCAGGCGGAGACCCCCGCGGCGACGAGCGCGAGCGGCCACCACGTCGAGAGGATCTCGCTGAGGGTCGGCCAGCTCGGGTCGGAGCGCCCGATGAGCGCGACGAGCCCGAGTGCGAGCAGAAGCACTCCGAAGACGAACGTGGTGGGGTTGCGGCGCATGGCGCCACGGTAGCGCTGCCGCAGCAGGCGCGTGACCGTGGGTGATGGTCCTGAGACTCGTCCGCGCATCCCCGAAGCCGGCGGGGGAGGCGGATACGGTGGCTGCGTTCCCACACCGTGCCGAAGGAGTCACCGTGCGTCGATCGCCTCTCCCTGCCCGCCTCGCGAGCGCGGGGGTCGCCGTGGGCCTTGCCGGGGTGCTCCTCGTTCCCGCGCCCGCGCCCGCGACCGCGGTCGACGGGCCCGAGCTGGTCCCCA
>JAFABT010000093.1 GCA_023425905.1 Actinomycetes bacterium
CCGCGGCTCGTGTTCTTCTTCGACGAGGCGCACCTGCTGTTCACGGGGGCCTCGAAGGACTTCCTCACGCAGGTCACGCAGACGGTCCGGCTCATCCGGTCGAAGGGCGTCGGGATCTTCTTCGTCACGCAGACGCCCAAGGACGTGCCCAAGGACGTCCTCGCCCAGCTCGGCAATCGGGTGCAGCACGCGCTGCGCGCGCACACCCCGGACGACGCCGACGCTCTGCGCGCCACGGCCCGCACCTTCCCGTCGTCGGGCTACGACCTCGAGCAGCTCCTCACGACGCTGGGCACGGGCGAGGCGATCGTCACCGTGCTGTCCGAGAAGGGTGCTCCGACGCCGGTCGCGTGGACGCGGATGCGGGCCCCCGAGTCGTCGATGGACCCGGCGGACGCGACGACGCAGGCGGGCCTCGTCGCGGCGTCCCCGCTCGCGTCACGCTACGTCGAGGCCGTCGACCGCGAGTCGGCGTACGAGCTGCTCACCGCCCGGGCTGAGAAGAGTGCGGAGGCTGCGGCCGCGGCGCAGGCAGCCGCCGACGCGGCGAAGGCCGAGGACGAGGCCGAGAAGGCCGCCGCGAAGCAGCAGGCTGCCGCAGACAAGGCCGCGAAGCAGGCTGCCGCGAAGAAGCGGCCGGCGGCGTCGCGGTCTTCCGCAGAGTCGAGCGCGCTCAACTCGTTCCTGCGCTCCGCCGGCACCGTCCTGGGTCGGGAGATCACCCGCTCCGTGTTCGGGACCCGTCGGCGCTGAGCGCGGGGGCGGTCTCGTGACGAGGGCCGGGTGGAGCGAACTCTCGTGCTTCTCTGACCTCGAGCGCGCGGTCCATCGCCCACCACGCGAGTGTCCCGACGGCAAGTAGTGCCGATCCTGCTCCGATGGTTGCCAAGATGCGGGGAACACCGTCGAAGGCTGTCAGCCAGGAGAAGATTCCCCCGGGGTTGCGCGAGACGAACATGTAGTCCGAGCCAAAGGTTGCATTGGCCCACAGCGCGGGCGGGATGAGTGCGGCGCTGGCCGCCACGGTCACTGCAAGCCCGCGCCAGCTTGGTCGCACGCGCTCGACGGCCCACATCTCGATGGCGAGGGCGAGTAGCAGCGCGTGGAAGACGAGGGTGTACATCGGTGCGATGTGAGGGAGTGCGTAACCGAAGGTGTCCGGAAGCAGCAGCGTGACGACGCCCCCGAGGAACGCCCACAGGAACAGCACCTGGCTGAGCCACCGCGGCTTCCACCGGCACCAGGCGAGGCCAAGGATGACCGACGCGTCGCACGTGTAGAGCGGCAGCAGATCACCCCAGTCGGCAAGCCCCGTCGTCCGGGCCGTCGAGACCCACGCGAGGTGCACCGCCACGAGCGCGGCCACGAGCCAGACGTCGAGTCTGACGCGGGCCGCCTCGCGGCGATAGGCGACGATGTTCACGCAGAGCACCGACGCGATGACGAGCGCCGTCACGTGATGCGCCCCGAAGGGCTCCCACTGATCGGTGAGCGACCGTGAGATCTCTGCGCCCAGCGGGGTCATCGCCTCTTGACGGTGATCTTGACCTTGGCGGTCTTCTGGCCGTCCTTCGTCTTGACGGTGATCGTCGTCTTGCCGGGGCGAAGTGCCGTGACCTTCCCGGTCCGGCTCACCTTGGCGACCTTGCGGTTGGAGGACGTCCAGGTGAGCTTCTTGTTCGTGGCGTTGGACGGGCTCACGACTGCCTTGAGCTGGACGGTCTTGGTCTTCTTCTTGTTGAGCTTGAGGGTGCGGCTCTTCTTGGAGCCCAGGCTCACCTTCTTGACGGCGGTGTACCGCGAGGACTTGAGGGTGAACTTGCCCTGGGTGTCCGTCTGGATGACGAGCCGGTAGAGACCGGAGTAGGGCAGGCGGTAGTCGCTGATGACCGCGGAGTCGCGGCCGCTCGCGTCGACTAGCGTGTTGCCGAACGAGTCGAGCAGGTAGAGCTGAGCGTCAGGCTCGGCAGGCTTGCTGAAGGTGAACGTCATGAGGGCGTTCTTCGCGCCGTTGAGAATCACGCCGTCGCTGTAGCTGTCGTACTTGCCCGAGATGCGTCGCGTCGTGCGCTCATTGATCTCGCCGCGGGTGGTCGAGTTCTCCTTGATGCTCTTGAGCGAGTCGGGGATCGAGAACGCGAAGAGCGAGAAGTAGAGCTGGGAGTCCGACGCGACGACGAGGGTGTACTTCCCCGGTGAGACAACTGGCGTGACACCGAGCATCGACGAGCCGTCCGAGGTGACCGCGACATTGAACCAATCGGAGTCCTGAGCGCTGACGCTCATGCTCTGTACCTCTGTGCCGAACTCGTTGACGAGCGCCACGGAGACGTATGCGGTGGGCGCGTTGACCTGTGTCTGGAAGATCGTCTTGGCAGCCAGGTTGAGCGGGTAGGACACGCAGTTGTCCCCGTCGGCGCAGCCGGGCGCCGAGTCGGCAAGCGTGACCTGGGAGAGGTTGAGCAGGGGGGTCGTCCCGGCGAGTGCGGCATCGGCGTTCTGCGGGGGCGTGGTGGCCGCGAGGCCGACGGCAAGAGCGAGAGCCGCAGCGCTCGCGATGAGTGTGCGGTGCGAGCGGCGCGGTGCAGCCGTGCGCTGGATGGTCAAGGTTCCCCCACGTGTCTGTGCGGGCAGAAGCGCACCCCGGGGCTCGTCCTTCGGGCGAGTGGAGGCGACCTTCCGTCCAGTGATATTGGTGACTCCAACGCTCGAGAAAGTACCGACGTCGCGGAAAAGCGGTCAACAGTGAGCCCGAGATGGGTGTTTTGGGAGGGGCCGAATGGGTGATGCGGTGCTAGCCTCAATCTTTCATCGGGCCGGGGCGTGAGGTCCGGAAGCGGCTCGGTGGCCGTGTTCGGTGCTGATTCTGGTGTCCGGGTGCGACAGGGCGCCCGCTGTCGTGCGGGCTGGGCGCCGGTTCCAGGTCCGGGGGTCGTGCTGGGG
>JAFABT010000100.1 GCA_023425905.1 Actinomycetes bacterium
GATCATCGCCGCGAGCGATGCCGCCGCACGACCCGCCGCGCTCGGCGCGGCCCTCGGCACGCTCGCCCACGGGCTGAGCGTCGTCGCCGCGCTCGCGCTCGGAGTCCCCGCCCTCGCCACCGGAGCGCTCACCCCCGTCGAGCTCGCCGTCGTCGTCCTCACCCCGCTCGCAGCCTTCGAGGCCGTCACCGCCCTGCCCCCCGCCGCCGTCCAGGTACACCGCTCGCGCCAGGCCGCCGCGCGCGTGATCGCCCTCCTGGACGCGGCCACGGACGGGCCCGGCCACGCGGCAGGCACCGAACCCTCCCCCGAGCCGGGCGACCCTCTCGTCCGCGCCGAGGGCCTCGCGTGGGGCTGGCACCCTGACCGGCCCCTCGGCTCCGGGCTCGACCTCGAGCTCGCCCCCGGCACGACGACCGCAGTCGTCGGACCGTCCGGATGCGGCAAGACGACGCTGCTGCTCACGCTCGCCGGTCATGTCGACCCGCTCGACGGGCAGGTCCTCGTGCGCGGACCCGGCGCGAGGACGAGCGACGTCGTCGTCCATGCGGCCGAGGACGCCCACGTCTTCGGCACGAGCGTCCTGGAGAACCTCCGCGTCGCCCGCGGGGACGTCACGGCGGACGAGGCCCGCACCATGCTCGAACGCCTCCGCCTGGGCGCCTGGCTCGACGCGCTCCCCGAGGGCGTCGACACGCTGCTCGGGCCTGGCGGCCAGTCGGTCTCGGGCGGCGAGCGACGCCGGCTGCTGCTCGCCCGTGCCCTGCTGTCCCCCGCCCCCGTCCTCCTGCTCGACGAGCCCACGGAACACCTCGACCCGGACACCGCCGACGCCGTGACCGCCGAGCTCGTGCGGGAGGCGCGGACCGGTGGCGCCCATGGTGCGGGGCGCGCCGTCGTCGTCGTCACCCACCGCCTCGTCAGGCTCGATGCGCTCGACGACGTCGTCCTGCTGCGGCCAGGTCGTCCCGCGACGCGCGGGCGGCACGAGGACCACCTCTCCGCCGATCCTGCGTACCGTGACTCCTGGGACCGGGCGCACGACCCGCGACCGTGACGCAAGGAGCGCCGTGAACCACCCCCTCACCCTCGGCAGCGAGTCGGGCTACGCCCTCATGCGAGCGATGCTCTCGCTCAGCGAAGACCTCGACCTCGACAGCGTGCTGCAACGCTTCGTCGACGCGTGCACGGAGCTCACCGGCGCCCGCTACGGCGCGATCAACACCCTCGACGCGACGGGCACCTCGACGAACTTCGTCCAGCACGGCGTCGCCGACTCCGTCGCGGCCCGGCTCGCGAACTCTCCGCACGCGGTCGGCGTCCTCGGGGAGATCCCCGACGTCGGCGTGCTGCGCCTCGACGACCTGCGCGACCACCCCGCTTTCAAGGGTTTCCCCCGCGCCCACCCCCCGATGGGCTCGTTCCTCGGCACCGCGGTGCGCGTGAGCGAGGCCGTGTTCGGCTACCTCTACCTCGCGGAGAAGGACGGTGGCTTCGTCGACGACGACATCGAGGTCGTCACGGCGCTCGCCGCCGCCGTCGCCGTCGCAATCCACAACGCTCAGCTCTTCGCGGACTCCCGCGCCCGCGAAGAGTGGCTGCGGGCCGGCCAGGAGGTCACGACGATGCTCCTCCAGGGCGTCGACGAGGAGGAAGCCCTCGCCCGCATCGCCCAGGCGGCGCGACAGATCGCGGGAGCCGACACCGCCTGCCTCATCCTCCCGGGGATGCGTGGCGAGCTCGTCATCGAGATCGTCGACGGCGTCGGCGAGGACGAGCTCATCGGCCAGGTCATGCCGCGCGACGGCCGCACCTGGGACACGATGCGCGGCGGCGCCGGCATGCTCGTCGACTCGCTCCACTCCTCCCGCGTCGTGCGCGTCAAACCGCTGCGCCAGTTCGGCCCGGCGCTCTACGCCCCGCTGCACGCCTCCGACCACACCGTGGGCGTGCTCCTGCTGCTGCGGCGCATCGGCTCGGCCCCCTTCGGGCCGCACGACCTGCTCACCGCCCGCTCCTTCGCCGCGCAGGCCGCGCTCGCGCTCGTCCTCGCCGAGGCGCGGCACGCCCAGGACGCCGCCGCGCTCCTCGACGAGCGCGAGCGGATCGCCCGCGACCTCCACGACCTCGCCATCCAGCAGCTGTTCGCGACCGGCATGCAGCTGGAGACGGTGCGTAGGCGGGCGGCCCGCGGCGTCGACGCGACGGAACTCACCGGAATCGTCGAGGAGGCGCTCGACAACGTCGACTCGACCGTGCGGCAGATCCGCTCGATCGTCCACGCCCTCAAGGATCCCGACGCGACCGCGTCGCTCGTCGAACGCCTCCGGCGCGAGGCGAGCCTCGCCCGGACGGGGCTCGGATTCGCCCCCTCGCTCGTCGTCGCGCTCGACGATCACGCCGTGGGGGGCGACGACGAGGCGAGCCAGGCCGATCTCATCGACTCGCGGGTGCGTGGCGACCTCGCCGACGACGTCGTGGCCGTCGTGCGGGAGGGCCTCGCGAATGCCGCGCGGCACGCATCCGCGATGTCGGTGACCGTCCGAGTGAGCGTGCGTGGCGCGGGGCCGACCGGCACCGTCCACGTCGAGGTCGAGGACGACGGGACCGGGGTCGAGACGCACCGCGAACGGTCGTCGGGGACGGCGAACCTCGCCGCGCGGGCGCGCCAGCACCGCGGGACGTTCACCCTGGGTCGCGCGCCGAACGGGCGCGGCACGCTGCTCGAGTGGAAGGCCCCGCTCGCGTAGCCCGGCCGCGCGTGCTCAGGCTGGCCGGACGATCCCGCCCGGCCAGCCGGCTGAGTTGGTCGGCGCGGCTGAGTCGCGGGTCGGCTCAGCGACCCTGGACCTCGCGCCAGCCCGAGTGCTTGCGCGCGGCCACCCAGGCGGCGACCTGGGTGCGGCGCTGCAGGCCCATCTTCGCGAGCAGCGACGTGATGTGGTTCTTCACGGTCTTCTCGGCGACGCCGAGCCGCTCGGCGATCTCCCGGTTCGACAGGCCTTCGCCGATGAGGTCGAGGACGCGCAGCTCGCTCGGCGTGAGGTTCTCGGTCGGGTCGTCCTGACCTGCCTTGCGACGGGTGACCGTGCGCTCGTCGAGCAGGGTGCGACCCGCAGCGACGGCGCGGACGACGTCGGCGATCTCCGCGCCGCGCACGGACTTGAGCAGGTACGCCGCGGCGCCGGCGTCGAGCGCTGCGGCGAGCGCGTCGTCGTCGTCGAAGGACGTGAGGACGATCGAGCGGACCTCGGGCTGCGTCTGCGCGATTCCCGCCATGATGTCGAGGCCCGTGCCGTCCGGCAGCTGGAGGTCGACGAGGAGCACCTGCGGGCGGACGAGCGCGGCGCGGCGCAGCCCCTCGGCGACCGAGCCTGCCTCGGCGACGACGTGCATGCCGTCCGCGCGATCGACGACCTCCGCGATCCCGCGACGCACGACCTCGTGGTCGTCGATGATCATGACGGTGATGTCAGCGCTCTTGTCCGGCGCTCCAGGGGTGCTCACAGGGCTCATCGTACCGATCGAGCGCCCGACCAGCCCTCACGGCAGCTGCTGGCACCCGGGGCACAGGTGCGAGGACCGGTTCATGAACGCCTCGCGCACGATCGCGGTGCCGCACCGACGGCAGTCCTCTCCCGCGCGGCCGTAGGCGTCGAGGGAGCGGTCGAAGTAGCCCGAGGCGCCGTTGACGTTGACGTAGAGGGCGTCGAAGCTCGTCCCGCCCTCGCGCAACGCGGCGCGCATGACGTCTGCCGCGTGCCCGAGGAGGTCGTGCACCCGGTCCGGGGCGAGCCGGGCCGAGATGTGCGCGTAGTGGACCCCGGCGCGCCACAACGCCTCGTCGGCGTAGATGTTGCCGACGCCCGAGACGACGCGCTGGTCGAGCAGGACGCGCTTGACCTCGGAGCGCTTGCCGAGGAACGTCCCCACGAGGGTCTCGCGGTCGAGCGCGGGGTCAAGGAGGTCACGGGCGATGTGCGCGACATGGGCGGGCACGACCGGCAGGCTGCTGCCCTGGCCGCCGGGCGCGCCGTCGGGCGTCGGGACGAGCTCGTCGGTGAGCAGATGGCCGAAGGTGCGCTGGTCGACGAAGTCGAGCGCCGAGAGGTCGTCCAGGTGGAGACGCACCCTGAGGTGGCGCACCGCGTCAACGGCCGGGACGGCGCCGGGCGGGCGCACGAGCAGTTGACCGCTCATCCCCAGGTGCGCGCCGAGCGCCTCTCCCCCGCCGGCGTCGGCCCCGTCGAGCTCGAGCCACAGGAACTTGCCCCGACGCACCGCACGCTCCAGACCGCGCCCCCGGAGCACGCCGGCGAGCTCGGCCGGGCCACCGGGCTGGCGTCGGACGGAGTAGTCACGCAGCACGTCGACATCGACGACCGATCGGCCCAGGACGTGCCGGGCGAGGCCGTCGCGGACGGTCTCGACCTCGGGGAGCTCAGGCACCGGCTCAGCCGGCGGGAGGAGCGGCGTCGGCGGCCGACTCCTCCGACGCGCCTGCGGCGTCCGCGGCGATCCTGCGGTAGGCGTCTTCCGCCGCGATCTGCTCCGCGACCTTCTTCGACTGGCCAGTCCCCTCGCCGAGCTCGGCGCCGCCCAGGACGACGCGCGCGGTGAACGTCCGCGCGTGGTCAGGCCCGACGCCCTCGACGACGTAGGCGGGGACCCCCAGCCCGCGCTGGGCGGCGATCTCCTGCAACGACGTCTTCCAGTCGAGACCCGCGCCCAGGTCCGCGGCGCGCTCGAGCGTCGGCAGCACAAGCCGCTCGACGACCTCGCGCGCGACCTCGAGCCCGTGACTGAGGTAGATCGCCCCGAACAGCGCCTCGAGGGTGTCCGAGAGGATCGAGTCCTTGTCGTTCCCGCCCGTGCCGATCTCGCCCTTGCCGAGCAGGACGTACGAGCCGAGGTCGATCGTCCGGGCCATCGCGGCGAGCGCGCGCTGGGACACGGTCGCCGAGCGCATCTTCGCGAGCTCACCCTCGGTGTGCTCGGGCAGGTGCCGGTACAGGTGCTCCGTGACGACGATGCCGAGGACCGTGTCGCCGAGGAACTCGAGGCGCTCGTTCGTCGGGATGCCGCCAGCCTCGTGCGCGAACGAACGGTGCGTGAGGGCCAGCACGAGAAGCTCGGGGTCCCGGTGGACCCCGCGCGTCTCGGTGAGTTCAGGAGCGTGAG
>JAFABT010000153.1 GCA_023425905.1 Actinomycetes bacterium
GACGCGTCCGCCGTCTCCGCGACGTGGGCGCTCACCCGTTCGAGGTAGAGCTCCTGGAGGTCGATCGCCGTCGTCGTCCTCCCGTCGGCGAGCGTGACGACGGCACGACCCGTCATGTCGTGGCTGATGTCCCGGATCGCCCGCATGGGGTTGTCGAGCGCGACCTCCCGCATCGGCACGCCAGCCTCGATGAGTCGCAGGACGAGGTCCGTCGACCCGATCTTGAGCGCCGTCGTCGTCTCCGACATCGACGAGTCGCCGACGATGATGTGGAGCCGGCGGTACTTCTCGGCGTCGGCATGGGGCTCGTCACGCGTGTTGATGAGCGGCCGGGAGCGCGTCGTCGCGCTCGAGACCGCCTCCCACATGTGGTCGGCCCGTTGGGACAGCGCGAAGATCGTCCCCCGCGGGGTCGGGAGCACCTTGCCGGCTCCCGTGAGCACCTGCCGCGTGACGAGGAACGGAACGAGGACGTCGGCGATCCGGCTGAAGTCGCCGCGTCGACGCACGAGGTAGTTCTCGTGGCAGCCGTAGGAGTTCCCCGCGGAGTCGGTGTTGTTCTTGAACAGGTGGATACGCCCCGAGATCCCCTCTTCTTCGAGGCGCTGCTGCGCGTCTGCGACGAGTCCCTCGACGATACGCTCGCCGCCCCGGTCGTGCGCGATGAGCTGGGCGATCGAGTCGCACTCGGCCGTCGCGTACTCGGGATGGGAGCCGACGTCGAGGTAGAGCCGGGAGCCGTTGCGCAGGAAGACGTTCGACGAACGGCCCCAGGCGACCACCTTGCGGAAGAGGTAGCGGGCGACCTCGTCCGCGCTGAGCCCGCGGCCGTCCGGCGACGCGCACGTGACGCCGTACTCCGTCTCCAGCCCGTAGATGCGGCGCGTGAGCTCGGCGGTCACGTCGCGTCCGCCTCGTCCTCGCGGCGGGCGCCTGACGCGAGCAGGTCGCCAAGGACATCCGTCCCGATGCGACGGAAGGCGCGCCGCGGCCGGGTCCGGTCGAGCACCGCGACCTCGAGCTGCTCGGCTGCGAGCGTGCGCGCCCCCGGCGTGCCGTCGTGGCCGTGCGCCTCGGTGTCGGCGACGTCGGGCTGGGTGCCGAGGACCCGCACCGCGAGCGCGAGCGCCTCGGTGAGGGTGAGACCCGGCCGCCAGCCCTCGGCCGCGACGGTCGCGAGCTGGTCGGCGTGCCCACCCATGACGACCCAGCCGTGCTCGTCGGCAACCGACCCGTCGTACGTGAGGCGGTAGATCTGGTCGCTCGCCGCGTCCGCGCCGACCTGGGCGACGACGATCTCGACCTCGAGCGGCTTGGACTCCGTCGTGAACACGGTGCCGAGCGTCTGGGCGTAGGCGTTCGCAAGACCGCGGGCCGAGACGTCCGAACGGTCGTAGGAGTAGCCCCGAAGGTCCGCGTAGCGCACGCCGGCGACCCGGAGGTTCTCGAACTCGTTGTACTTGCCCACGGCCGCGAAGCCGATGCGGTCGTAGATCTCGGAGATCTTGTGGAGCGCACGCGAGGGGTTCTCGGTCGCGAAGGCGATGCCCTCGTCGTAGGCGAGAACGACGACCGAACGCCCACGCGCGATGCCCTTGCGCGCGTAGTCGGCCCGGTCCTTCATGAGCTGCTCGGGCGAGACGTAGAACGGCATCGTCATCGCTGCTCCCCCTCCCCCGTCGGCGCCTGGGCGCGCACACGGTCCGCGACGATGTCGCCGACGGCCCCGGCGAGCTCGGCGTCGCCCACCCGCCGCACGCCCGCGGAGTCGACGACCGTGACGACCGGGTAGATGCGACGCACCGCGTCCGGTCCCCCGGTCGCGGAGTCGTCGTCGGCGGCGTCGACGAGGGCCTCGACGGCGACGCGCACCGCGCCGTCGGCGTCGAGACCGGTGCGCCACCTCTTCTTGAGCGAGCCACGTGCGTAGACGGCCCCGGAACCGACCGCGTGGAACTCCCGCTCCTCGTAGCGCCCGCCCGTGACGTCGTAGGAGAAGATCCGACCGGCCCCGGAGTCGAAACCCGCGAGGAGCGGGACCACCGCGAGCCCCTGCAGCGCGAGAGCGAGGTTCGACCGGATCATCGTCGCGAGCCGGTTGGCCTTGCCCTCGATGGACAGCGAGATGCCCTCGATCTTCTCGTAGTGCTCGATCTCGAGCTGAAAGAGCCGCACGAGCTCGATGGCGATCCCCGCGGTGCCGGCGATGCCGACGACGCACGCGTCGTCGACCGCGAACACCTTCTCGATGTGGTGGCTCGCGATGTGGGAGCCCATCGTCGCTCGCCGGTCGCCCGCCATGACGACCCCGCCGTCGAAGGCCGTGGCGACGATCGTCGTCGCGTGCGGCGCGACCTGGCCGTCACGGCCCTGGTGCGGCTGCCCGGCGCGCGACGCGAGGCCGGCCGACTCGGGACCCGCGCCCGGCAGCAGGTGCGGGGCGTGGGAGGCGAGGAACTCGACGAAGGACGACGTCCCGGTCGTCATGAAGGCAGGCGGCAGGCGCCCGGGGAGGTCGGCGCTCATCGGCGGATCACTGACCGCCCTTCTGGACGAACCCACGGACGAAGGACTCCGCGTTGGTCTCGAGGACGTCGTCGATCTCGGCGAGCAGCGCGTCGACCTCCGCGTCGCGAGCCTGCGCCTGGGCGCTCGGCGCGGGCGCAGCGGGCGGGCCCTCGGGGGTGTCGACGTCACGGTCCTGGCTCTGCGCCTGCTCGTGCTCCTGACCTGCCATGGGGCACTCCTCCTCGGCTCGTCGGTGCGCCCGCGTGCTGCGAGCGGCCGTCGTCCCTCACCCTAGCCTCCGACGGAGGGCTCAGGCTGGCCCGGCCAGGGCGGTGAGCAGGCTCGAGGCATCCGGGCTCGCGTCGAGCAGCGCCCCGACGTGGGCCCTGGTGCCGCGCAGCGGGTCGCGCATCGGGACCCGCTGGAGCGTCGGGGCGCCGACGACGTCGAAGACGAGCGCGTCCCAGCTCGCCGCTGACACCTCCTCCCCATAGCGCGCCAGGGCCTCGCCACGGAAGTACGCGCGGGTGTCCTTCGGCGGGTGCGTGCACGCGGTCCGGGCGTCGGTGTCGCTCACGAGCGTCTCGACCGCCCCCGCCTCACGGAGCCGGTGGTAGAGACCGCGTTCCGGGCGCACGTCGGACCACTGGAGGTCGACGGCGGCCAGCCGCGGGTGACCCCAGGCGAGATGGTCGCGGCTGCGCAGCCCCTCGAGGACCCGGAGCTTCGCGAGCCACTCGACCTCTCGGGCGCACGACGCGGGCTCGGTCTCCAGCCGGTCGAGCAGCGATCCCCAGCGGGCCAGGACGTCCTCGGTGTCGGGGTCCGACGCCGTCGCGTCCTGGCCGCTGCGTCCCCCGGTGTCACCGGTCGCGCGCAGCGCGTCGAGCACCGCTGCGCGGAACTCGCGCTGCACCTCGATCGCCGTGAGCCGGCGGCCGTCGCGCAGGGCGAGCCGATGCGTGAGCGTGAGGTCGTGGGACACCCGGCGGACCTCCGCGACCGGGTCGTCGAGCGCGAGCGCGTCGACCCGGGCGAGCGCGGCCGCGACGCCCTCGTCCGCCGGGCGGGCGACCGCCTGCTCGATGAGCCACAGCACGAGGGACGTCGTGCCGAGCCGGACGTACGTCGCGACCTCGAGCATCGTCGCGTCCCCGATGATCACGTGCAGCCGCCGCCACCGCTCGGGATCGGCGTGCGGCTCGTCTCGGGTGTTGACGATCGGCCGGCGGAGCGTCGTCTCGAGGCCGACCTCGGCCTCGATGTAGTCGGCGCGCTGCGAGAGCTGGAAGCCGTCCGACTCTCCTCGCTGCCCCAGGCCCACCCGACCCGCGCCCGTGTAGACCTGGCGGGTCACGAGGAACGGCATGATCCGTGCCGCGAGATCGGCGAAGGGCACCGCCCGGTCGACGAGGTAGTTCTCGTGCATCCCGTAGGTCGCGCCCTTGCCGTCGACGTTGTTCTTGTAGAGCACGACGTCGGGCATCCCCGGCTGGGCGGCGAGCGCCCGGACCGAATCGAGCATGACGAGCTCGCCCGCGCGGTCCCAGAGCACCGCGTCGCGCGGCGACGTGACCTCGGGCGAGGAGTACTCGGGGTGCGCGTGGTCCACGTAGAGCCGCGCACCGTTCGTGAGGATGACGTTCGCGGCGGAGGGATCGTCGTACTCCGCGACAGCGGGACGCGCGACGTGCTCGAGGACGTCGCCCGCGGGCGCCGGTCGGGACGGGTCGTCCGTGAGCAGCGACGGGTGCGCCGCGGCCCGCTCGAGCCGAAAGCCGCGTGCGTCGTGCAGCGGGTCTTCGTCCTCGTAGTCCCACCGGGCCCGGCCCCGCGAGGGGCGGACGGCGTGCGCGCCGACGACGTGGCTCGACAGCGCCATCGGGTTCGCATACGGCTTCCCGGGCTCGAGCACGCCGTACTCGGTCTCGATGCCCATGACGCGCCTCGTCGTCATGCGGTCCTCCTGCGCCGGTCGAGCACGACCCTCACAGGTACTGCCCCGTGCCCTGCACGGTCTCAACACGGCGCGCGGTCTCGGAGCCGCTCTTGCCCGTGACGATCGTGCGGATGAAGACGATGCGCTCGCCCTTCTTCCCCGACACGCGCGCCCAGTCGTCGGGGTTCGTCGTGTTGGGGAGGTCCTCGTTCTCCTTGAACTCCTCGACGCACGCGGTGAGCAGGTGGTCGACGCGCAGGCCCCGCTGCCCCGTGCTGAGCAGGTCCTTGATCGCGTACTTCTTCGCCCGGTCGACGACGTTCTGGATCATCGCACCGGAGTTGAAGTCCTTGAAGTAGAGGACCTCCTTGTCGCCGCTCGCATAGGTGACCTCGAGGAAGCGGTTGTCCTCCCGCTCGGAGTACATCCGCTCGACCGCTCGGTCGATCATCCCGGTGACCGCCGCGGCAGGGTCTCCACCGTGCTCGGCAAGGTCGTCAGGGTGGATCGGCAGCTCGGGCGTGAGGTACTTCGCGAAGATCTCGCGCGCGCCCTCGGCGTCCGGGCGTTCGATCTTGATCTTCACGTCGAGCCGGCCGGGACGCAGGATCGCGGGGTCGATCATGTCCTCCCGGTTGGACGCCCCGATGACGATGACGTTGTCGAGACGTTCGACGCCGTCGATCTCCGCGAGCAGCTGCGGAACGATCGTCGTCTCGACGTCGCTCGACACCCCGGTCCCCCGCGTCCGGAACAGCGACTCCATCTCGTCGAAGAAGACGACGACGGGGTGACCCTGCGAGGCCTTCTCGCGTGCCCGGGCGAAGATCAGCCGGATGTGCCGCTCCGTCTCACCCACGTACTTGTTGAGCAGCTCGGGGCCCTTGATGTTGAGGAAGTAGCTCGGGGCGGCCGTCGTCGGGTCGGCACCTCGCGCGGTGGCGGCGGTCGTCGCGAGCGAGGCGGCGACGGCCTTCGCGATGAGCGTCTTCCCGCACCCGGGCGGGCCGTACAGCAGAACGCCCTTGGGCGGGCGTAGCCCGTGCTCGCGGAAGAGCTCCGGGTGGAGGTACGGCAGCTCGACCGCGTCGCGGATCTGCTCGATCTGCTGCCCGAGGCCGCCGATGTCGGAGTAGTCGATGTCCGGGACCTCTTCGAGCGTGAGCTCAGACACCTCGGCGCGCGGCACCGTCTCCATGACGAACCCGGACCGGGTGTCGATCGTGAGGGCGTCGCCCACCCGGACACCGGGAGACGCCTCGACGAGAGCGCCCGTGAGCCGGACGACCCGCTCCTCGTCGGCCCGACCGAGCACGAGGGCGCGATCAGTGCCGAGCAGCTCCTTCACGGTGACGACCTCGCCCACACGTTCGTACCCGCCCGCCTCGACGAGCGTGAGGGTCTCGTTGAGGAGGACCTCCTGCCCGGGGCGCAGCGTGGCCGCTTCGACGCCTGGGGCGACGGCGACCCGCATCTTGCGCCCGTTGGACATGACGTCGACGTCACCGTCGGGCAGCACCCGGAGCAGCACGGCGTAGGAGCCAGGCGGCTTGCCGATGTCACGCAGCTGGTCGGTGAGTTCGACGATCTGGTCACGCGCCGCGTGCAACGCGGCAGCGAGCCGCTCGTTCTTCGTCGCGAGCAGCTCGACCTGCCGCCGCAGCTCCTGGCGCTCGCCGTACCCCACGTCGTCGCTCATGGCACCGACCCTATGCCCGCCCTCGCCCGACGGCCGGACCTGCCCAGGGTGCGGGCGCCTCAGGCCTCCGGAGGCTGGCCGACGTCCCTGCGCACCCTGCGGATCTTCTTGGGCGAGATCGTGCGCTCGCCGAAGTCCTCCTCGGTCCACTCCGCACCGTCGTGCGTGCCCTCGACCGGGTAGGACCCCTTGGCGGGGCGGCGGCGACGCAGCGGCGCCTCGGTGCCGCCAGCCATCCGCCGCGTCGTGAGGAGGAAGCCGGTGTGCCCGATCATCCGGTGCTGCGGCCGAACGGCGAGGCCCTCGAGATGCCAGCCACGCACCATCGACTCCCACGCCTCGGGCTCGGTGAACCGGCCGTCGTCGCGAAGGTCCTCGGCGAGCCGGGACAGCTGCGTCGTCGTCGCGACGTAGCAGACGAGCACCCCGCCGGGCGCGAGCGCGTCCGCCACGACGTCGAGGTTCTCCCACGGAGCGAGCATGTCGAGCACGACGCGGTCGACCGTCCCGGGCTCGGCGACGCCGGGCAGGACGTCTGCGAGGTCGCCGACGGTGAGCTGCCACGCCGGGTGCGGGCCGCCGAAGAAGTTCTCGACGTTGCCGCGGGCGATCGCCGCGAAGTCCTCGCGGCGCTCGATCGAGTGCACCGAGCCCTG
Source organism: Actinomycetes bacterium (assembly GCA_023425905.1). Taxonomy (GTDB): domain Bacteria; phylum Actinomycetota; class Actinomycetes; order Actinomycetales; family Cellulomonadaceae; genus JAFABT01. The sequence continues at coordinate 6,803 of JAFABT010000153.1, forward strand.
GTCGCCGACCGCGCGCAGCAGCGACATCGTGAGCGCGCCCGAACCGACCCCCGCCTCGATGACGCGCGCGCCCGGGTAGATGTCGGCCATGCCGACGATCTGGCCGGCGTCCTTGGGGTAGACGACGGCCGCCCCACGCGGCATGGACAGCACGTAGTCCGACAGCAGCGGCCGGAGGGCGAGGTACTCGACGCCCCCGGTGTTGACGACGGTGCTCCCCTCGCTCGCGCCGATGAGCGCGTCGTGCGCGAACCAGCCCTTGTGCGTGTGGAACGTCGCGCCGGGCGCGAGCACGATCGTGTTG
>JAFABT010000168.1 GCA_023425905.1 Actinomycetes bacterium
ACCGCCGCGTCCCGCGCGCTGCCGCCGCCGCGGCTGCCGCGGCCGCTGCCTGCTCCGCCTCGCGGATCTGCCGCCGCGTGAGCGGACCGGTGGCCGCCGCCGTTGTACCGGACAGGCCAATCGCCGCGCTCAGACCCGCTCCGTGAAAGGCACCGGGCTCTTCATGGACGCCCGCAAGGTCATGGGCGCCCGTCGTGGCCTCGACTTCCGTCCACGTCCCCCCAGACCGCTCTTCCCGTGCCCGGCGCACCGACCAGAGGGCCAGCGCCACCGCGACGAGGAGCAACACCCCGCCTACGACGAGGCCCGGGACGAACCAGGGCGTCCGGACCTCCTGCGGCCAGGTGAGCTCGACCGAGGGCGGGCCCGGGCTCGTCCCGAGGCTCGCGACGAGCAAGCTGAACCGCCCCGCGGGCTGCGTCCACGACAACGTCACCTCTGCGCCCTGCTGCGTGCGCGCGAACCACATGTCGCTCGTCGACGGATCGGGCGCCGGCGTCTCGGCCTCGTCCGTCGTCGCGCCGTCCGTCGCCGCACCCGGCGACGACGACGGCGAACTGCTCGCGGGCGGGGTCGTGCTCGGCGTCGCAGAGCCGCTCGGCGTCGCAGAGCCGCTCGGCGTCGGCCCCGGCGACGGCGCCACGACAACGGGTTCCCCGCGTTCCACGGAGAGGGTCGTCCGGTCCCGCAGGCCGGCGACGCGGGAGTACGGGTCCTCCCCCACCCAGGAGACGACGTCGTTCTCCCGGCCGACCGCCATGAAGACCGGAGACCCGTCCTGCGCCCAGGCGCGAACGGTCACCGTGTCCCCACCTGCGTCGAGCACGCCCGGATCGGTGACGAGCAACGTTTCTCCCGCTGCAGCCGTCCCGGTGACGACGAGCGAGTCGTCAGGTCGCCACACCGTCGCCGACGCGACGGCCGTGCCGATCCCTGCGAGGCCCAGCAGGGCGAGCAGAGCGGCGATCAGTCGGAGCAGCACGCGGAATCCCTTCGAAACGGACGCCCCAGGATAGGCGAGAGGGAGGCGAACGGCGCATCTCGCCCTATATCCTGGTGCGCAGTGCTGCTCACAGCCGTGCCGTTCCGCACGCTGGCCCCGATGCCCGGGGCCGTCTCGTGGGACGCCGCCCGCCCCACCACCGCGCCGCGACGGCGCGCCCGACGGAGGTCACCGTGTCCGAGGAGCGTCCTACATTTCCCGTCGTCATGCGGGGATATGAGCGGGCCCAGGTGGACGCGACGGTCGCGGACCTCGACCGCGCCCTCGCGGAGACCCGCGCGACGGTCGAGCAGATGGACCAGCGCCTCCTCCAGGTGAGCGGCGAGCTGTCCGAGGCCCACCGCCAGCTGCGGGAGGCGGAGCGACCCACCTATTCGGGGCTCGGGTCGAGGATCGAGCAGTTGCTCCGCTCGGCAGAGGAGCAGTCCTCCGACGTCGTCGCCCAGGCCAATGCCCAGGCCTCGGACTCGCTCGCCCGCGCCAAGCTTGCGGCCGGACAGCTGCGCGCCCGCGCGGAGAACGAGGTCGCCGAGATGCTCGCGACCGCGCGCCGCGAGGCCGACGAGCTGCGCACGTCCGCGGCCTCCGAGTCGGAGAGCACCCTCCTCGGGGCGCAGCGTCGGGCCGAGGAGCTCGTCGGGTCCGCCGAGCGGGAGGCGTCACGGATCCAGAGCGCGATCACGACGGAGGAGTCTGAGCGTCGCACGAGCCTTGAGCGCGAGCTCGGGACGCTCCGGGCTACGACGGAGCGTGAGACCACCGAGCTGCGCGTGACGACCGAACGCGCGGCCACTGAGCTCCGCACGACGACGGAGAGGGAGACCAGCGCACAGCGGCTCGAGGCCGAGCGGTACGCGCAGGACCTGCGCCAGTCCGTCGACGCCGAGACGTCCGAGCTGCGCACCCGCACCCAGTCCGAGGTCGCCGCGCTCCGCAGCGAGGCCGAGGCCTACGTCGCCCGCATCCGGGGCGAGGCGGACACCTACGCGGCCGACCTGCGCCGCACCGTCGAGGACGAGGTGGCCGAGCTCCGGCGGGTCGCGCACGAGGAGACCGAGGCCCTCCGGCACCAGACCGAGGCATCAACGACGGAACTGCGCCGCGCAACCGACGTCGAGGTCACCGAGCTCCGTGACGAGGCGCAGTCCGCTGCTGACGCGGTGCGCGCGCAGGCCGCGCGCGAGTCCGCAGAGCTCAGCCAGCGTGCGCACTCGGAGGCAGCCGCCCTGCGCACGGAGGCTGACAAGTACGCCGCGTTCATCCGGGCGACCGCCGACCGCGAGACCGGGGAGCTGCGCGCGGCCGTCGCTGACGAGACCGCCGCGCTCCGCACGAGCACCGAGGACGAGACCCGGACGCTGCGGTCCGAGGCCGAGCAGTACGCGAACGAGCTGCGCACGACGGCCGACCGGGAGACGACGCAGCAGCGTGAGCAGGCAGCGTCAGAGACGCAGGCACTGCGCACCGCCGTCGAGCGAGACGTCCTGGAGATGCGCGCCCTCGCCGAGCGCGAGACGGGTGAGCAGCGCCAGCTCGCCGAGCGCGAGACGAGCGAGCTCCGGGCCCGCGTCGAGCGCGAGGTCGCGGAGCTGCGGGCCCTCGCCGAGCGCGAGACGAGCGAGCAGCGCCAGTCGGCCGAGCGGGAGAGCACCGAGCTGCGTGAGCAGACGCGCCTCGAGGTCGACAAGCAGCGCACCGAGGCCGAGCGGGACATCGAGTCGCAGCGGACCGCGGCCCGGTCCGAGGCGGAGTCGCTCATCCGCGAGGCGAAGGAGAAGCTCGCCGACGCCGAGCTCGAGATCGCCCAGCGTCGCGAAGCCGCAGAGCGTGCCGACACCGAGCGCCACGAGGCCGCCCGAGTCGAGACGGAGCGCCTCGTCAAGGACGCAGAAGCGCACGCCGCGGACGCCGAGCAGCGCGTCGCCAAGGCCCTCGAGCAGGCCGAGCAGGTGCGCAAGGACTCCGACGCCCATGCCAAGGAGCTGCTGAGCAACGCGCGACGCAACGCCGACCGCGTCGTCGCGGAAGCACGCGAGCACGCCGAGAAGACGCTGTCCGAGGCCATGAACGAGGCAGAGCGCGAGCGCACGAGCGCCCAGCGTCAGGTCGAGGACCTCAACCGCCAGCGCGAGTCGATCACGTCCTACCTCGACGAGCTGCGCTCGCTGCTCGGGAACGACCCTGTGCCGACCCGGTCGACGCTCGAGCGTGCGAGCAAGGCGGAGGCCCAGTTCCGTGCGACGTCGGCGGGCACCGCCGCGGCTGCGACCCCCGTAGGCAAGCCTGCCCGCAAGGGGCGGCCCGCGCCGGTCTCGGCCGCGGCGAGCGCTGCCCGACCCGCGACCGGGCAGTCTCCCGTCGACAAGCCCGCTCCGGCCTCGGCGCCGAGCGCCACCTCGGCTCCGGAAACCGAGCCGACGAGCCCGGCAAGCGGTGAGGCGACCGGAGGCGCGCCCGCAGACGGCGTCGCCACCGAGAAGGCCAGCACGGGCACGAACGCCGCGCCCCCCGCGGCCGCCGTGCCTGCGGAGGCGGACACCGCCGCGCCGAAGGACGAGGTGGCCGGCGCTGCCGAGTCGTCCGAGCCTGCACCAACCAAGGGGTCTTGAGCACGATGGCCGACTCTGACTGGCGCGCGCAGCGGGGCGCCGCCGCCCTCGCGCACCAGCGGGCGCTCGACGAGCGCACCCGGCGCGAGACCGAGCAGGCGCGAGCGCTCATCGCTCAGTTCCTCATCGACGTCCGCTCCCGCGGCGTCGCGCCGGTTCCGTTGCACGCACGCGGCTACGACGGGCGAGGACGCTACCGCACGGGGCTCGAAGGCTGGTACCTCCGCCGCAACGAGACTGTGGCGCTCGGCACCGACGGCAACTTCTACACCCTTCAGGTCGACGGCGGGCTGCTCGCCCTCGTCAAGGGTGCGCACCCCGAGCCCAAGGATCCGCCGCTCGTCCTCGGCAAGGGCGGCAAGGACGGCGAGTCGATCGACCTCGCCGAGGCGCTCGCGCGCGTGCTCGGCGACTCGGCCGGGCCTCTCACCTGAGGCCAGCCCTGCAGCAGCCTCTCTGATCTGCGCGGCTGCCCCGCGCCACTGCGCGCGACCGTCTCACCCCGTCCTCATCGACCGGCGACGACGTCCGCCTTCGCGGAGAGTGCCGACAGAGCGATGGCGACCGGCTCGGGCGCCTCGATGGTTGACATGTGCCCGACTCGCGGCAGGACCGTGAGCTCGACGCGCAGGGCGTCGTCGACGTCGAGGGCCAGGGCGCGGTCCATGTGCTCGGCCGCGTCCACCGGGGACAGTTCGTCCTCGTCACCGACGACGACGACGCTCGGGCGCGGAAACGCCTCGAGCACACCCGTGCGGTCCGGCCGCGCGGCCATCGCCCGCTGTGACCACGCCACCCCCGCGGGGCCCTGATCGAGGATCCACTGCTCGAGGCGCGCGACGAGGTCGGGGCGGAGCGTGCGGTCCGTCTCCCCCAGGAGCGTCGTCCGCATGCCGAGCACCGGCTCAAGGCTCGTCTCGGCGACCACGGCGTCCGCGATGCGGAGCCGGTTCGCCACTGCCTGCGGCGCGTCCGCGGTCGACTTCGTATCGAGCAGCGCGAGGCCCGCGACAAGGTCTGGGTGGCGCTCAGCGAGCGCCATGGCGACGTAGCCACCCATTGACAGCCCGGCGACGACAGCCGAATCGACGTCGAGGTCCGCAAGCGTCGAGGCGACAGCATCGGCCGCGACCTCGAGGCTCACCTCGCCCGCCCTGCCGAGAGCCTCCGCGACGTCCTCACCGCTCGGGCTCGCACCAAGCCCGGGCAGGTCGAGCGCGAGCACCGGGCGGTCCCCCGGAAGCAGGCCGACGACGTCGTCCCACATCCGCCGGTCGAGCGGGAACCCGTGCAGCAGGACGAGCGGAAGCGTCGTCGTCCCCGACGCCCGGCGGTAGGTGTGGACGGCGAGCAGCCCGTCAGTCGTCATCGCAAGGAGTCCTCTCAACGTGGGTGCTCCGAGCCTAGCCGCGCTCCCGCGGCATCGCCGGTTGACGCAGGGCTCCGACCTGGGACGACGTCGCTACAGGACGCGGGCGGCACGTTCCCAGCACGCGGAGTGCCAGTGGCGACGATCCTCGAGCGCGGGGCCTGGGCCCAGGAC
>JAFABT010000184.1 GCA_023425905.1 Actinomycetes bacterium
GGCCCGCACCTTCCGGCCCCCAGCACAGCGGTGGGGCGCAGGCCATCGCGGCGTGGACCTCACCACCGCGCCGGACGGTCGCGTCGTCGCTCCCGCGGCCGGCGTCGTCCCCATCGTCGGCACCGTCGTCGACCGGGACGTCCTCACGATCGAGCACGCCGACGGCCTGCGCACGAGTCTCGAACCCGTGACCGCGACACCCGGGATCACGGTCGGCACGCACGTCGTCGCGGGCGAGCAGGTCGCGACGGTCGACCGGAGCGCCGCCGCGCGCGGCCACTGCAGCCCGTCGTCGTGCCTGCACTGGGGAGTGCGTGCCGGAACGACCTACGTCGACCCGCTCAGCCTGCTCGGGACGGGTCCGGTGATCCTGCTGCCACCCCCGCCCGACGCGCGTGGCTCAGCCGTGCTCGGCGTCCTGGAGCCTCGAGCGCAGCCGCAGCATCGCCGCAGTGTGCATCTGGGAGACGCGCGACTCGGTGACGCCGAGCACACGACCGATCTCCGCGAGCGTCATCGACTCGTAGTAGTAGAGGACGAGCACGAGCTTCTCGCGCTCCCCCAGCTGGTCGATCGCACGGCCGAGGAGATAGCTCGTCTCCGCGCGCTCGATGACACCAGCAGGGTCCGGCGTCCGGTGGTCCTCGAGGGTGTCGAGCAGGGAGACGGAGTCCCCGCGCTCGCCCGCGCCCAAGAGCTCGTCGAGGGCGGCGACGTTGACCGTGGACAGCTGCGTGAACACGGCGCGCAGCTCGTTGAGACCGATGTCCATACGACCCGCGACCTCGGAGTCGCTCGGCGCACGGTGCAGCTCGCTCTCGAGCTCGCTGTACGCGCGATCCACCGCCCGGGCCTTCGTCCGCACGGAGCGCGGGATCCAGTCCGTCGCGCGGAGCTCGTCGATGATCGCACCACGGATCCGGCTCGAAGCGTAGGTCTCGAACTTCACACCGCGCCCGGGCTCGTACTTCTCGATCGCGTCGATGAGGCCGAAGATGCCGTAGGAGACGAGATCAGCCTGCTCGACCGTGCTCGGCAGGCGCATCCCGACGCGCCCGGCGACCGCGTTGACGAGCGAGGCGTAGTGGAGGATGAGCCGCTCACGACGCTGCCGGCAGCCGCTCGCCTTGAACTCGAGCCAGACCTCGTCGACCGGCTCAAGGTCGACGAGGTCGACGTCGTCGGCGTCGGCGAGCGCATCGAGGGCGTCGATCGGCGAGTCGTCGCCGACACGCTGCGTCGGCACGGCGCCGATGAGCTCGGCCTCGTCGAGCTCGACCGGCATGTCGGTGAGCACGGCGGACGGCGTCGTGACGTCGAGGGCGTGGGGAGCCATGGGGGCACCCTTTCGGGAGAGGTTCATGCTCGGGGGTGAGCCTGGTGGAAAGAGCTGCGGAGACGTTCTGCGGAGACGTGCGTGTAGCGCTGCGTGGTCGAGAGCGAGGCGTGGCCGAGGACCTCCTGGACGGTGCGCAGGTCCGAGCCGCCCTCGAGGAGGTGGGTCGCGGCCGTGTGCCGCAACGCGTGGGGGGCGAGGTCCGCGACTCCGGCGAGCGCGGCGACCTCGTGCGCGGCCGTTCGGATCTGACGCTGACCGACGCGCGACCCGCGCCGCCCGAGGAGCAGTGCGGCGCCGGAGGCCTCGGTCGCGAGGCGGGGACGGGCGCCTGTGAGCCACCGGTGCGTGGCCCGCGCAGCGGGGAGACCGAACGGGACCACCCGCTCCTTGCCTCCCTTGCCGAGCACCCGCAGGGTGCGCTCGCCCAGGTCGACGTCGTCGACGTCGACCCCGACGATCTCGCCCACGCGGGCACCCGTGCCGTACAGCAGCTCGAGCGCCGCCCAGTCGCGGACGTGGACGGGATCGTCGTCGTCCGCGCGCGTGCGAGCGACGTCGAGCAGCGCGGACGCGTCCTCGACCGTGAGGACGTCCGGCAGGGTGCGGTCGGGTCGCGCCGAGACGAGCCGGGCCGCCGGGTCCGCCTCGTGCCGACCGGTGTCGACGGCCCACGCGAAGAAGGTCCGGGCTGCGGCCGCGCGCCGGGACGTCGTCGCTCTGCTCAGTCGCGACTGCGACATCGAGGCGAGCCAGGCGCGCAGTGTCCCGAGCGTGACGTCCGAGAGCGTTGTGCATCCGGCGGCTCGGGCGAACTCGGCGAGGAGGGCGAGGTCGGAGAGATAAGCCCGCACCGTGTGTTCGGAGAGCCCGCGCTGGGAGCGGAGGTGGGTCGCATACGCGTCGCGCAGAGGGGCGTCGAGCCCCTCGACCGCGTCCACGTATGTCTCCATGACAGACAAGGTGGCGTGGAAATCGGTGTCGAACAAGGGGCCCTCAGCGCACCCTGGCGGTATGTCTGATTTTGCTGTCCGATTCGCCCGACTCACGCAATTTGAGGACGAGTTCCGCAGAAAATTCACCCGGTCGCCCGCTCAGGTGTCGACAGTTTCGAGCCGAGGTGCGTCGGGCTTGTCCACCGATTGGAGCAATCGTCCGGGAGATGACCTCGACCGAAAACTGCTCGCTCCGTCGCGCGTGACGCCCCTCCGGCCTGGCTGAGAGGGATCCCACGACCGGTCGAGAGGGCTCGCGTGGTCATGCTCCCACCCTGCCGCCGGCTCCGTCTGGGTTCTAGCACCCAGACGGAGCATCGACTCGAGCCGCCTTGTCCCGAGGAGCCTCAGCCCGACTCCGTCACTACGCGACGCACCCGGCGCCAGCCCGCCTCGGAGCGTTCGACGTGCCCTGCGAGCTCGAGGACCCCCAGGGCGCCGTGCACCTCGGCCACCGGCAGAGCCGCCTCGCTCACGAGCCGCTCGACGGACCGGGGCC
>JAFABT010000205.1 GCA_023425905.1 Actinomycetes bacterium
GAGGAAGGTGATCTGCTCGACCATGTCCTCACGGGTGTCGTCCCAGCCGTGCGCGAACGACCGCACTTTGTCTGCGAGTCGCTCGTGCCCTACGGCGTCCGCGATCGTGTCCGAGTGGACGTTCGCCTCGGAGAACTCCGTCGCCACGCGGGCGAGATCTGTCCCGAGATCACTCAGTGCAGTGGTGTCGACCACGAGGTCGCTCATGCGCCTTCCCCCTTCAGTCCGTCCCTGCGGTCGGTTGCCCTCCCTGGCGGCCCGCGCCGACGGCAGCCGAGCCCGGCGCGGTCACGCTATCGGCGGGGTCGCGGCGCTGACCATGGGGAGAACTACCCAGCCCGCTGACCAGGTGTGGAGACTGTGAGGGTTCTCGTCGGGGCGGGCACCGATGCGCTCGGCCTTGACGCGAGGTCGTAGAGTGCCCGATCGACGGTGCCTTCGGCGCGTCGCCTCTCTCGATCCGCACGGAAGCAGGTCCGTATGTCTCGCAAGCTCGTCATCGTGGAGTCGCCCGCCAAGGCGCGCACGATCGCCGGCTACCTCGGTGGCGACTTCGACGTCGAGGCGAGCGTCGGGCACATCCGCGACCTCCCGCAGCCCTCCGAGCTGCCCGCGGAGATGAAGAAGGGACCGTTCGGGAAGTTCGCGGTCGACGTCGAGGGCGGCTTCACGCCGTACTACGTCGTCGACTCGGACAAGAAGAAGAAGGTCGCCGAGCTCAAGCGTCTCCTCAAGGACGCCGACGAGCTCTACCTCGCGACCGATGAGGACCGTGAGGGCGAGGCCATCGCCTGGCACCTGCTCGAGACCCTCAAGCCCAAGGTCCCCGTCAAGCGCATGGTGTTCCACGAGATCACCCGCGAGGCGATCACCCGCGCCCTGGAGAACACCCGCGAGCTCGACACCCGCCTCGTCGACGCGCAGGAGACCCGGCGCATCCTCGACCGGCTCTACGGCTACGAGGTCAGCCCTGTGCTGTGGCGCAAGGTCGGCCCCGGCCTGTCCGCCGGACGCGTCCAGTCGGTCGCGACCCGGCTCGTCGTCGACCGCGAGCGAGAGCGCATGGCGTTCTGCTCCGCCGAGTACTGGGACCTCACGGGTTCCTTCGCGACGACGGTCGCGGACCAGCCCGCCTTCGACGCCCGCCTCGTCCAGGTCGACGGCTCCCGCGTCGCGTCGGGCCGTGACTTCGACGACCGCGGCGCGCTCAAGGGTGACGCGGTCGTCCTCGACGAGGCCGGGGCCCGTGCGCTCGCGACGGCCCTCGAGCAGGCCCAGTTCACGGTCCGTTCGCTCGAGACCAAGCCGTACACCCGCCGTCCCGCGGCCCCGTTCACGACGTCGACGCTCCAGCAGGAGGCCGGCCGCAAGCTCCGCATGGGCGCGCGGCAGGCGATGCGCGTCGCGCAGTCGCTCTACGAGAACGGCTACATCACGTACATGCGAACCGACTCGTCGTCGCTGTCCGCACAGGCGATCGCGGCGGCGCGAGGGCAGGCTGCGGAGCTCTACGGTGCGGACCACGTGCCGGAGAAGCCGCGCGTCTACGCGTCCAAGGCCAAGGGCGCCCAGGAGGCGCACGAGGCGATCCGCCCCGCAGGGGACTCGTTCCGCACTCCGGCCCAGGTCGCGGGCGAGCTCACCGGTGACCAGTTCCGGCTCTACGAGCTCATCTGGAAGCGCACCGTCGCCTCGCAGATGGCCGACGCCCGCGGGCAGACCGCAACCGTCCGCCTCGGTGCGCGGTCCCGGGCCCTCGACGGCTTCGCCGAGGGCCGTGACGCGGTGTTCGGGGCGTCGGGCACCGTCATCACGTTCCGCGGCTTCCTCGCCGCATACGAGGAGGGTCGTGACGCCGAGCGGTACGAGGACGCGACCGCCGACAAGAACGCCGAGAGCAGACTGCCGCAGATGGCCGAGGGTGACGCGCTCGCCGCGGACGCTCTGACCGCCGACGGCCACTCGACGACCCCGCCGCCGCGCTACACCGAGGCGAGCCTCGTCAAGGCGCTCGAGGAGCGCGGCATCGGCCGACCCTCGACGTATGCGGCGACGATCTCCGTCATCCAGGACCGCGGCTACGTGTTCTCGCGCGGTCAAGCGCTCGTGCCCACGTGGCTCGCCTTCGCCGTGACCCGGCTGCTCGCGGAGCACTTCGAGCGTCTCGTCGACTACGAGTTCACGGCGGACATGGAGCGCGGCCTCGACCAGATCGCCGCGGGCGACCAGGACCGCACGGCATGGCTCGACGGCTTCTACTTCGGGGACCGCTCGGGCACGGCCGAGGCCGGCGGGCTGCGCGGCCTCCTCGAGAACCTGGGCGAGATCGACGCGCGCGACATCAACTCCGTGCCGATCGGTGACGGCATCACGCTGCGCGTCGGCCGCTACGGCCCGTACCTCGAGGGTCCGCCCGAGGCGGGCGCCACCGACCCGCGGCGCGCGTCGGTTCCCGACGACCTCGCCCCGGACGAGCTCACGGTCGACCGCGCCAAGGAGCTCTTCGAGACGAACGGCGACGGTGACCTCGCCCTCGGCGTCGACCCCGTGTCCGGCAACCCGATCGTCGCGCGCTCGGGCCGCTACGGTCCGTACGTCACCGAGGTCCTTCCGGAGCCGGAGCTCGACCCGGACCTCTCGGCCGCCGCGAAGAAGAGGGCGCTCGCGGCCCGCCCCAAGCCGCGCACCGCGTCGCTGCTCAAGTCGATGACGCTGCAGTCCGTCACTCTCGACGACGCGCTCATGCTGCTGTCGTTGCCTCGGGTCGTCGGCACCGACCCCGCGACGGGCGAAGAGATCACGGCGCAGAACGGCCGCTACGGTCCGTACCTCAAGCGGGGCACGGACTCGCGCACCCTCGCGTCCGAGGAGCTCATGTTCACGGTGACGCTCGAGGAGGCCCTCGCGATCTACGCCCAGCCCAAGCGCGGTCGTGGCGCCACGGCGACGCCTCCGCTCAAGGAGCTCGGCGTCGACCCGACGTCGGGCAAGCCGATCGTCGTCAAGGAAGGGCGCTTCGGGGCGTACATCACCGACGGCGAGACCAACCGCACGCTGCCGCGCGACGTCACCCTTGAGGAGCTCACCCACGAGCAGGCGGTCGAGATCCTCGCGGAGAAGCGCGCGGCCGGGCCGGCGAAGCGCGGCGCGAAGAAGACGGCTGCGAAGAAGTCGACGGCGAAGAAGACCGCGGCGAAGAAGACGACGGCGAAGAAGGCCACCGCGAAGAAGACGACTGCGACACAGGCCGCGCCGAAGGACGCGTGACCCGCGGGCCGGGTCGGCATCGGGCGGGGGAGCGGCTAGCGTCGTGCCATGAACATCGTCGCTGACCCGCGCACCGCACCGTCCATCCGCTGGGGCATCCTCGGGGCAGGTGGCATCGCCTCGAGCTTCGCGACCGCCGTCCTCGCCTCGACCCGCGCCCAGGTCGTCGCCGTCGGCTCGCGCAACCGCTACCGTGCGGAGCACTTCGCCACGCGCCATGGCATCCCGACGACGCACGAGGGCTACGAGCGCCTCGTCGCCGACGAGCAGGTCGACGCGATCTACGTCGCGAGCCCGCACTCGGAGCACCTCGAGCACGCGCTGCTCGCGATCCGGGCCGGCAAGCACGTCCTCGTCGAGAAGGCCTTCACCCGCAACCTCGCAGAGGCGGAGCAGCTCGTCGCGGCCGCGCGCGAGGCCGGCGTCTTCATGATGGAGGCGATGTGGACGCGGTTCCTGCCGCACGTCGCGGCGCTGCGAGGCGCGATCGCCCGCGGCGAGATCGGTGAGGTCGTCAACATCACCGCCGACCACGGGCAGAACTTCCTCCACCTTCCCGACTCCCACCGCATCCACAACCCGGAGCTCGCGGGCGGTGCGCTGCTCGACCTCGGTGTCTACCCCGTCTCCTTCGCGCACGACCTGCTCGGCGTCCCGACGGCCATCCAGGCGACCGGTGTGCTCACCGGCACGGGCGTCGACGGTCACGTCGGCATGACGCTCGACTACCCCGGCCGCGCGATCGCGACCCTGTCGACGACGTCGTGGGCGCAGACCCCGACGACGGCGGCCATCACGGGCACGGAAGGACGTATCGACATCGCGACGTCCTTCTACCGGCCGACGAGCTTCACCCTCACCCGCCTCGACGGCACCGAGTGGACCTACCGCGGCCCGGAGATGTCGAACGGGCTCGAGTACGAGGCCGCCGAGGTCGCCCGGTGCATCGTCGAGGGTCGGCTCGAGTCGGAGCGCATGACCCTCGACGACACCCTCGAGGTCATGGCGAGCCTCGACGAGATCCGGCGGCAGATCGGCGTCGTCTACCCCGGGGAGTGACCCCTCCTGCGACGACTACCCTGAGGCCGTGACCTCGACCCCTCCTCCTGCGTCCGCGGCTGCACCCTCGGCCGCAGGGCCGGCGCCCGGCGTCTTCGTCACCTTCGAAGGCGGCGACGGCGTCGGCAAGTCGACGCAGGTGCGCGCGCTCGCCGCCTGGGTCGCGGGCCTGGGCCTCGAGGTCGTCGAGACGAGAGAGCCCGGCGGGACGGAGCTCGGCCGCGAGCTGCGCGCCGCCCTGCTGCACGGTGACCATGTCGAGCCTCGCGCCGAGGCGCTGCTCTACGCCGCCGACCGTGCCCACCACGTCGCGAGCCTCGTGCGGCCGGCCCTCGCGCGGGGCGCCGTCGTCGTGAGCGACCGGTACCTCGACTCCTCCGTCGCGTATCAGGGCTCGGGACGTGAGCTCGGGGCGGACGAGGTCGAGCGGCTCAACCTCTGGGCCACCGCGGGGCTGCTGCCCGACCTCACGGTCCTCCTCGACCTCGACCCCGCGGCGGGCCGTGGCCGGATCACCGGAACACCCGACCGGCTCGAGGCCGCGGGCGACGCGTTCCACACGCGCACGCGCGCCGCGTTCCTCGCCCGCGCCGAGTCGGCGCCCGCTGCGGGCCGCCAGCCCTGGCTCGTCCTTGACGCGTCCGCGACCGTCGACGCCGTCGCCGCCCAGGTGCGCGAGCGCGTCACGGCCCTCCTCAC
>JAFABT010000231.1 GCA_023425905.1 Actinomycetes bacterium
CTCCTCGGCCTCGCTCGGGGATCGGGCGCGCGTTCGCTCGCAGGCATCCCGCCCCGGCGCGGCCGCCTCCGTCGACCTCTGCTCGGCGTCCGGCGGGAGGCGACCGAGGCGGCGTGCGCGGCGCTCGGGCTCGAGGTCTGGCACGACCCGACGAACCTCCGCGACACGCCGGAAGGCACGGGGGGCACGACGAGGGGCACGACTAGGGGCACAGCGGCGCCGGGAGATGCGGGGGCGCCGCGACGGAGCCTCGTGCGGGCGCGCGTGCTCCCCGTGCTCGAGGAGGTGCTCGGGCCCGGGGTGGCCGAGGCGCTCGCGCGGACGGCGTCCCAGCTCCGTGAGGACGCCGACGTGCTCGACGCCCTCGCCGAGGCGCTGCTCGAGGACGCGCTGCTCGAGGACGCGCTGGTCGACGAGGCTCCGCTCGAGACGCGCGCGCTCGCGGACGTCTCGCCACGCGTCCCTGGTCCTCGCGCGTCGTACGCGGTCGACGTGCTCGCCGCCGCCCCACCTGCGGTGCGCCGCAGGGCCGTGCGGGCCCTCGTCGTCGGCGCCGGGGCGCCCGCGGGACGGGTGCACCGCAGCCACGTGCTCGCGGTCGACGCCCTCCTCACCGACTGGCGGGGGCAGGGCCCCGTGCAGCTGCCCGGCGGGGTGGAGGTCGCCCGCAGGTGTGGCAGGCTGGAGACCGTGGTCCCAGGCCCTCGATGAGCCGGAGCGGACCAAGGACGCGCCCCGGGCGCACGAGCAACGAGGAGCACTGACGGTGGACCCTGTCGACATGGGTGAGGACCTCGAGAAGGTTCTGCTGACCGAGGCGCAGCTCTCCGAGCGGCTCGACGAGATGGCGGCCCAGATCGACGCGGACTACGCCGGGAAGGACCTCCTGCTCGTCGGCGTCCTCAAGGGCGCCGTCATGGTCATGGCGGACCTCTCGCGCCGGCTGCACCACTCGGTCGAGATGGACTGGATGGCCGTGTCCTCCTACGGCTCGGGGACGAAGTCCTCGGGCGTCGTGCGCATCCTCAAGGACCTCGACTCCGACCTCACGGGACGCAACGTCCTCATCGTCGAGGACATCATCGACTCGGGTCTCACGCTGTCCTGGCTCACCGCGAACCTGCGCAGCCGAGGCGCCGCGTCGGTCGAGATCGCGACGATGCTCCGCAAGCCCGACGCCGCCAAGGTCGAGGTCGACGTGCGCTACGTCGGCTTCGACATCGCGAACGAGTTCGTCGTCGGGTACGGCCTCGACTACGCCGAGCGGTACCGCACGCTGCCGTTCGTCGGCACGCTCGCGCCGCACGTCTACCAGGGCTGACCACGCGCTGATCTCTGGGCCGGGCGGAGCTGCCGCACCGCCCAGCGTCCTCGGCCCTCGGCGAACACGGGCCGGCGCTGTGAGACCCGCCGTGTAACTTCGCACGTACGTCAGCAGGCACCGCGACTTGGAGGGAAGAGGGGCCGCGCCCCGCACCCAGATGAACCTCAAGCGACTCACCCGCGGTCCAGTGCTGTGGATCCTCCTCGCGCTGCTCATCCTCACCGTGGGCGTCAGCGCGTTGCTGCCCTCCGCGGTCAAGCGCATCGACACGTCCGACGGCCTCGCGTTGCTCAAGGGCGCGACCGTCACGCAGGCGCGCGTCACGGAGGGCTTCCAGCGGGTCGACCTCACGCTGAGCGAGCCGTTCGTCAAGACCGTGCCCGCCCAGGGCGAGGGCGAGAAGCCGACGACGATCGACAAGGGCAAGCAGGTCGAGTTCTTCTACGTGACCCCGCAGGGCCCCGCCGTGGCCGAGGCGCTCGCCGCGGCGGACCTCGCCGAGGGGTACAACGCGATCGTTCCGCAGCAGCAGTGGTGGCAGTCACTGCTCAGCCTGCTGCTGCCGTTCCTCATCATCATCGCGGTGTTCTGGTTCTTCATGTCGTCGATGCAGGGTGGCGGCTCCCGCGTCATGAGCTTCGGCAAGTCGAAGGCGAAGCTCGTCTCGAAGGAGTCCCCGAAGGTCACCTTCGACGACGTCGCCGGTGTCGACGAGGCCGTCGAGGAGCTCCAGGAGATCAAGGAGTTCCTCTCCGAGCCCGCGAAGTTCCAGGCGGTCGGGGCGAAGATCCCCAAGGGCGTGCTGCTCTACGGCCCGCCCGGCACGGGCAAGACGTTGCTCGCACGTGCGGTCGCGGGCGAGGCGAGCGTCGCGTTCTACACGATCTCCGGCTCGGACTTCGTCGAGATGTTCGTCGGCGTCGGCGCCTCCCGCGTGCGGGACCTCTTCGAGCAGGCCAAGCAGAACGCCCCCGCGATCATCTTCGTCGACGAGATCGACGCGGTCGGTCGCCACCGAGGCGCGGGCATGGGCGGCGGCCACGACGAGCGCGAGCAGACGCTCAACCAGATGCTCGTCGAGATGGACGGCTTCGACGCCAACGCGAACGTCATCCTCATCGCCGCGACCAACCGTCCCGACATCCTCGACCCCGCCCTGCTGCGGCCGGGTCGCTTCGACCGGCAGATCGCGGTCGACCCACCGGACATGAAGGGCCGCGAGCACATCCTGCGCGTCCACGCGAAGGGCAAGCCCATGGCCCCGGGCGTCGACCTCACGACGCTCGCACGACGCAGCCCCGGCTTCACGGGTGCGGACCTCGCGAACGTCCTCAACGAGGCCGCGCTGCTCACCGCCCGCAAGGGCGCGGAGATCATCGACGACGAGGCTCTCGACGAGGCGATCGACCGGGTCATCGCGGGGCCGCAGAAGCGCACCCGCATCATGAAGCTCCGCGAGCAGAAGGTGACGGCGTACCACGAGGGCGGGCACGCGCTCGTCGCGGCCGCGCTGCGGTACACCGACCCCGTGACGAAGGTGACGATCCTCCCGCGCGGCCGGGCCCTCGGCTACACGATGGTCATGCCGACGGAGGACAAGTACTCCACGACGCGCAACGAGCTGCTCGACCAGCTCGCGTACGCGATGGGCGGCCGGGTCGCGGAGGAGCTCGTCTTCCACGACCCGACGACGGGCGCCTCGAACGACATCGAGAAGGCCACCGCGATCGCGCGCAAGATGGTCACCCAGTACGGGATGAGCGCGACCGTGGGTGCCGTCAAGCTCGGTCAGGACTCGGGCGAGGTCTTCATGGGTCGCGACCTCGGGCACGGCCGGGACTACTCCGAGGACCTCGCGGCACGGGTCGACGCGGAGGTGCGCGCCCTCATGGAGGCGGCGCACCGCGAGGCGTGGGAGGTGCTCGTCGAGTACCGCGACGTGCTCGACGCACTCGTCCTCGAGCTGCTCGAGCGGGAGTCGCTCAACCAGGAGGAGATCGCCGAGATCTTCGCCCCGGTCGTCAAGCGCCCGCCCCGTGCGGTGTGGCTCGCGCACGAGGACCGCGGGGTCTCCGACCGTCCGGCCGTCCTCACGCCGGCGGAGCGCGCCGCGCTCGAGCAGGGTGACGGCGCGGTCGCCGACGTCGACGGCTCGGTCACGGCGATCGACCCGGACGCTGCCGACGCGACGGCCCACGCCCAGGAGACGCTCGACGCGTCGGCCCAGTCCGAGAGTGACTCCGCGGACGAGGCGACGGACGAGCCGACGGACGAGCGCTCATGACGCCGAGCGAGTCGCCCGCCGCCCCGGGCTACGACGCCGCGCGCGTCGAGGCCGCGGTGCGCGAGCTGCTGCTCGCGGTCGGCGAGGACCCGGATCGCGACGGCCTGCGGGACACCCCGGCGCGCGTCGCCCGGGCCTACCAGGAGGTCTTCTCCGGCCTGAGCAAGGACCCGCGCGAGGTTCTCCAGACGACCTTCGACCTTGGCCACGAGGAGATGATCCTCGTCAAGGACATCGAGGTGTACTCTACGTGCGAGCATCACCTCGTCCCGTTCCACGGCGTCGCGCACGTCGGCTACATCCCCTCCGACGGACGCGTCACCGGTCTGTCGAAGCTCGCCCGCCTCGTCGACGTGTACGCCAAGAGACCCCAGGTGCAGGAGCGGCTCACCTCGCAGATCGCTGACGCGCTCGTCGACGTGCTCGGCGCGCGGGGCGTCATCGTCGTCGTCGAGTGCGAGCACCTGTGCATGTCGATGCGCGGGGTGCGCAAGCCCGGCGCCCGGACCGTGACCTCGGCCGTGCGCGGGCAGATGCGCTCCGCCGCGACCAGGGCCGAGGCCATGAGCCTCTTCCTCGGGCGCTGAGATGGCACGGGTGCGTCCGGCGCCGCTTCCGCAGCATCTGACCGCGCCCGGTCGCGCCCTCGTCATGGGCGTCGTCAACGTCACCCCGGACTCGTTCTCCGACGGTGGCAGGTGGTTCGAGCCCGAGGCCGCGATCACCCACGGGCGCACCCTCATCGCCCAGGGCGCCGACCTCCTGGACGTCGGCGGGGAGTCGACCCGTCCCGGGTCGGCGCGCGTGCCCGTCACGGAGGAGCTCGACCGCGTCCTGCCCGTCGTCGCCGCCCTCGCAGCCAGGGGCGCGGTCGTCTCGATCGACACGACGCGCGCGGCCGTCGCGGCGCGCGCCGTCGCACTCGGCGCGTCGATCATCAACGACGTCTCGGGCGGCCTCGCCGACCCCGAGATGCGGCACGTCGTCGCGCAGACGGGCGCCGTCTACGTCGCGATGCACTGGCGGGGCCACGCCGAGGTCATGGACCACCTCGCCGGGTACGACGACGTCGTCGAGGACGTGCGCCGTGAGCTCGCCGACCGCGTGACCGAGCTCGCGCGCGCCGGGGTGCGGGAGGAGCAGATCGTGCTCGATCCCGGGCTCGGCTTCGCCAAGCCGGGCCAGGAGAACTGGCCGCTGCTCGCGCGGCTCCCCGAGCTCGTCGCCGACGGTTTCCCCGTTCTCGTCGGCGCGTCGCGCAAGCGGTTCCTCGGCCATCTGCTCGCCGGACCGGACGGAGAGCCGGTGCCGCCGCCCGCCCGTGACCACGCGACGGCGGCGATCTCCGCGCTCGCCGCGGCGGCCGGGGCGTGGGCGGTGCGGGTCCACGACGTGGCCCCCACGGTTGACGCCGTTCGGGTGGCTGCGCGCTGGTCCGGCGCGGCCCGTGACCTTGATCCTCCCCATGAGGGGCCCGGACCTGGCACACTTCCGGCTACCCCTGACGTCGTGGGCACGGGTAGCCCGCGCGACCCAGACCCCGCTGCGCCGGCCTTCCCCGACGCAGACCCGCCCTCGCGAGGAGGAACTCCGTGAGCTCGCTGCCCTTCGGACCGGTGCTCGACGTCTTCGGCCGGACGGTCGACCAGATCCGCCTCATGGGCGTGGAGGCTCGCGGCCACCACGGTGTGTTCGGCCACGAGAAGCGGGACGGTCAGACCTTCCGCGCGGACGTCGTCGTCCATCTCGACGTGCGGGGAGCGGCGCGCAGCGACGACCTCACGAAGACGGCGCACTACGGCGAGCTCGCCGAGGAGATCGCCGCCGTGCTCGGCGGCCCGTCC
Organism: Actinomycetes bacterium; assembly: GCA_023425905.1. Lineage (GTDB taxonomy): Bacteria > Actinomycetota > Actinomycetes > Actinomycetales > Cellulomonadaceae > JAFABT01. The sequence goes on from JAFABT010000231.1 coordinate 5,453, forward strand.
GTCGACCTCGTCGAGACGATCGCGGAGACGATCGCCGCGACGCTGCTCGACCGGGTCCCGAACGCGCTCGCGGTCGACGTCGCGGTGCACAAGCCGCACGCGCCGATCGCCGTGCCCTTCGCGGACGTCGTCGTCTCGATCCGCCGCGACCGCAACTTCCCGGCCGTCCTGCCGCCGGCGCCCGCGCTCACCGAGGGTGCGGGGGCATCGGCCGATGCGGCCTTCGACCAGCCCGTGCCGGGACTCGCGCCCGTGGACGAGCCCGACCTCGTGCTGTCCGGCCAGCCGTTCACGGGCCCGGGCGCGTCCGCTGAGCCCGTGGAGGCGCCCCTCGAGGCGGCGGCGATCCCCGCCGAGCCCGAGCCCGAGGCCGAGCCCGCGGCCGACCCTCACACGCTCGCTGCGCCGGAGCCCGTCTCGCCCGGCCCGCTCGTGCCCCAGTGGGCACCGGTCGGGGTGAGCGAGGACGAGAGCGCGGCCCAGCCCGAGCCCGAGCCCGAGCCGGACCCGGAGCCGGAACCTCAGCCGGAACCTCAGCCCGAGCCGGAGCCCGCCCCCGAGCCTGAGCCCACCCCTGAGCCGGGCCCCGTGAGCGTGTTCGCGCCCGAGGCATCCGGCGCCTGGTCCCCGTCCGACCCCGTCGGGTTCGGCGCGCCGACGCAGGTGCTCCCGCCCGTCGTCGCCGGGGCCGGGGCCGCGGCTCCGGCGATCGTCTCGCCCGTGAGCCCGACGTCGAACGGAGCGCCCTCCGGAGGGGTCACGCTCGCTGCGGGTGCCGTTCCCGTCGCCGGTCCGGCGGCGACGCCGCCCGTGATCGCCTCAGGGCCCGGCATCCCCTCCGCGCACACCCCGCCCGTGTACCAGACGGTTCCGGCGTCACCCGCCTCGCCGCAGGTCGTCTCGGCGCCGAGCCCGACCGGGTCGAGCGCGTCGCACGAGGCAGACCGCCTCGACCAGGTCCCGCCGGGGCCGGTCGACGTCGTCCTCGCGCTCGGCGCGAACGTCGGCGCACCGCAGGCGACCCTCGCCAAGGCCGTCGCGGACCTGCGCGGGGTGAGCGAGCTCGAGGTCGTCACCGTGGGACCGCTCGCCCGGACCCGCGCCGTCGGCGGACCTGAGCAGCCCGACTACCTCAACACGGTCCTGCTCGCCCGCACGACCCTGTCGCCTCGCGAACTGCTCCGGACGGTGCAGCGCGTCGAGACCGCGCACGGTCGCGTCCGCGGCGAGCACTGGGGGCCGCGCACGCTCGACATCGACATCGTCGTCTACGGCTCGCTCCTCGCGACGTCCGACGACCTCGAGCTGCCGCACCCTCGGGCGCACGAGCGGGCCTTCGTGCTCCAGCCGTGGGCGCAGATCGTGCCGAGCGCGGTCCTGCCCGGCCTCGGCGGGGGACCGGTCGCCGCACTCGCTGCGACCGCGCCCGACCGTGACGGGATCCGCTGGATCGCGCTCGACTGGCTCGACGCGTCGGCGAGCGGCAGCGGCGCAGCGGAGGTGTCCCCGGCACCGTGACGGCGACGCGCTGGCAGACTCTCGTCCTCGTCGCCGTCGTCACCGGCGGGCTCGCCTGGACGGGGCTCGTCGTCGCGACGCGGCAGGGCGGGACGGCTCCCGTCGTGCCGTGGCTCGTCGCAGCCGTCATCGCGGTCATCGCGGTCGTCGTCCTGTGGATGGGGAGGCAGGTCAAGGAGTTCCTCGCGGGCCGCAAGCCCGACCTCAACCCGATCCGCGCCGCGCGCACGGCCGTGCTCGCCAAGGCCGCGGGCTACACGGGCGCCCTGCTCGCGGGGTGGTACGGGGCGCACGCCCTCGTCGTCCTTCCGGACTGGGCGATCGTGTCCATGCGCGCGGTCGTCCTGTCCGCTGCGGTCGCCGCGGTGAGCGCAGTCGTGCTCGGCGTCGTCGGGCTTGTCGTCGAGTCGATGTGCAAGGTCCCGCCGCCGACCGACCTCCCCGCCGGGGAGGACGACGGATCGGTCGACCCCGCGACCTGACCCAACGGTGACGGGCGTGCGGCCGGGCCGACCGGTGCGGGCCGGTCCAGGGCTGTCTCGGCGCGCCAGAAGCGTGCCAGATCGCTAGGGTGAACGGGCAGGTCCACCGGCGAGAGGCCCATGATGACGCCCCACACGCTCAGCACCTCCCTGCCGGAGCCCGTCCTCGAGGGGATCGCGGGCGCGGTCGCCTCGATCGGCGTCTGCGGGGAGTTCCCAGCGATCGAGCGTGGAGCCGTGCACCGGCTGCTCGACGACGCTGCCGCCGACCGCTACCCGGAGGCGGGCCGGTACGTCCGCGCGAAGCTCGCGCTCGTCTGCGCGTACGCGACCCTCCCGATCGCGCGTGACCTCCCGGAGCTCGCGGCGGAGGCCGAGGGCGTCGTCGACCTCGCCGTCGCGACGATGCACGGCGACGGCGACCCGGACGTCCTCGAGGCGAGGACGGAGCAGCTCACCGACCAGGTCGACGACCTGCTGGGCGCGCCAGGCTGCGATCCTCGTGCGGTCTACGCACTTCTCGCGTGCGCGGCCGCGGTCGGCACCCTCCTCTACGACACGACGCCGGAGGAGATCGCCGCCGACCCGCTCGAGACGGACCCGGCCGACTGGGACGCAAGCTTCCTCTCCTCGCTCGCGATCACCGGAGGCGCGTCCTGGGAGTGCCTCGACGGCGCAGACGAGCGCCGCCGGTTCTGGGCCTGGTACCTCGAGGAGGCGCTGCCCTACGCGTGGGACGCCCAGCAGGTCCTCGAGCCGCGCCCGGCCGTGGCAGGCCTGGCCATCGACGGGGTACGAGGTGGAACAATCGCCCCATGACCGAATCCGCGCCGCCTGTCGACCCCTTCGCTCCGAGTGACGTCGTCTGGCACGGCGTCGACCCGCGTCTCGCACGGATCCGGTTCATCGCGGTCGCGCTGTGGACCGGACTGCCGGCGCTCGCCACGGGCGTCATCGCGCTCGCGACCCGCACCGCCTGGGTGTGGGTCATCACCGCCTTCTTCGTGCTGCTCGGGGCGTGGGTGGCGCTGCTCGTCACCCGTCAGGTCCGCGCGATCGGCTACGCCGAGCGGGCCGAGGACCTCCTCGTGCGCAAGGGAGTCCTCTTCCGGTCGCTCACCGTCGTGCCCTACGGCCGCATGCAGTACGTCGACGTCTCGGCGGGTCCGCTCGCCCGGGCGCTCGGGCTCGCCTCGGTGCAGCTCCACACGGCTTCCGCGGCGACGGACGCCCACATCCCCGGCCTGCCCGCAGCCGAGGCCGCCCGCCTCCGCGACCAGCTCGCCTCGCGCGGGCAGGCGAGGCTGGCGGGGCTGTGAGCGACGACGCCGCACCCACGCTCGCCCCTGCTGAGCGCCGCACCGAGCAGCCGGCCGAGCAGGCGGAGACCGTGGCCCCGGAGCCGTCGGTCGCGCCGCCCTCGGACGACGTCGCCTGGCGCCGGTTCCACCCCGTCACGCCCGTCGTGCGCGGCTGGAAGGTCGTCGCGGCGATCCTCGCCGTGCTCGCCTACCGGGTGGCCGACGACATCGAGGTCGTCCAGGAGATCCAGGAGTCCGTCGGCTGGGGCCCGGTCGTCCTCGCGATCCTCGCGGTCGCGGCCGTGGGCTTCGTCTACGCCTACCTGTCCTGGCGGATGGCCCGGTTCGCGATCGGGGACGAGGCCGTCCACCTGCGGACGGGCGTGCTGTTCCGGCAGCAGAGGCAGGCGCGTCTCGACCGGCTGCAGGCCGTTGACGTCGTCCGGCCGCTGCTCGCGCGCGTCGTCGGCCTCGCGCAGCTCAACCTCGAGGTCGCGGGTGGCGCCGACTCGAGCGTCGCGCTCGCCTTCCTCAAGGAGGACGAGGCGCTCGCGCTGCGTGCCGAGCTGCTCGCGCGCGCCGCGGGGATCGAGCCCACCCAGGACGGGGGGCCCGAGCCGGAGGCGCCCGAGCGCCCGGTCTACGAGGTGACCACCTCGCGGCTCGTCGGGTCGCTCGTGCGCTCGGGGTCGACGGTGCTGCTCGGTGTCATCCTCGTGGGCGGCATCGCGGCGCTCGCCGTCGCGCTCTCCATGCAGTCGCCCGACGCGGTGGTCGACGCGGGGCTCGGCGCCGCAGCGGCGATGGGCCTGGGCGGAATCGTGCCGATGGCCTTCGCCGTCATCGGCTTCTTCGGGCAGTACTGGAAGACGTACACCGGCATGCACGGCTTCACGGCCTCCGTCGCGGGCGACGGGGTGCGGGTGCGCCGCGGCCTCCTCGAGACCCGGTCCCAGACGGTGCCCCCGGGGCGGGTCCAGTCGATCACCTTCCATCAGCCGCGGCTGTGGCGGTCGAAGGACTGGTGGAAGGTGACGATCGCGGTTGCGGGCCGCGCCGGGTCGGAGGACGACGACACCGCGGACGTCCTGCTCCCCGTCGGCACGCGCGACGAGGCGCTCACGGCGCTGTGGCTCGTCCTGCCCGATCTCGTCGAGGGCGAGCCGCGCGCACGACTCGAGGCGGCGCTGAGCGGCGAGGGCACCGCAGAAGGCTTCACGCTCGTATCGGAGCGGATGCGCCGCTTCGATCCGCTCGTGTGGCGTCGCGCTGGCTTCTGCGTGACCGAGCGCGCGCTGCTCGTGCGCACCGGCCGGCTGGGCCGCCACCTCGAGGTCGTGCCCCACGAGCGCAGCCAGTCCCTCGGGCTCGCCGCGGGGCCCATCGACCGTCGCAAGGGAGTCGCGGACCTCGTCGTCCACCTCACCGAGGGCACCGTGACGCTCCAGCACGTCGACTCCCAGGTCGCCGCGGCGTGGCTCACCGACCAGTCCGAGCGTGCCCGCGTCGCGCGATCCCAGGACCGCTCGGAGCGGTGGATGGCGCCCGCGGTGGACGAGGCCCCGTGACGTCGGTGCCGGCGAGCCGCCTCGACGTCGGCGTCGTCGGAGCGGGCCGGGTGGGCGCCGTCCTCGGCAGCGCGCTGCGTGGGGTCGGCCACCGCGTCGTCGCGGCCTCCGGGGTGTCGGAGGCCTCACGCGAACGGATCGAGCTGCTGCTGGGGGGCGTCGACGTCCTCGAGGTCCCCGAGGTCGTCACTCGGTCCGAGCTCGTCCTGCTCACCGTCCCGGACGACACGCTCGCCGAGCTCATCGAGGGACTCGCCCGGCTCGGGGCGTGGCGGCCCGGTCAGGTCGTCGTCCACACCTCGGGCCGCTACGGGACGGCCGTGCTCGAGCCGGCCCGCGCCGCGGGCGTCATCCCGCTCGCGCTCCACCCCGCGATGACCTTCACCGGGACGTCGCTCGACCTCGCGCGCCTCACCGGCTGCGCCTTCGCGGTCACCGGGCGCGCACCGGTGCTGCCGATCGGGCAGGCGCTCGTCGTCGAGCTCGGCGGCGAGCCGGTCGTCGTCGCGGAGGAGGACCGCGGGACGTACCACGCGGCTCTCTCCCACGGGGCGAACCACCTCACGGTGCTCGTGGCCCAGGCTGCCTCGCTGCTCCGAGAGGCCGGCGTGACCGAGCCTGCGCTCGTTCTCGGGCCGCTGCTCGGTGCCGGGCTCGAGAACGCGCTGCGCGCGGAGAGCCTCGACCCGGCCGGTGACGGCCCGGGCGCCGTCCTCGCGCTCACGGGCCCCGTCGTCCGTGGCGACGTCGGGACGGTGCAGGCGCACCTCGACGTCCTCGCCGCTCGCGCCGATGGGGGCACCCTCGAGGCGTACCGTGCGCTCGCGCGGTCCGCCACGGCCCGGTCGCTACGCGCCGGCCGGCTCGACGAGCCCGCGGCGGCGCGGCTGCTCGACGCCCTCGACCCCTCGGGAAGGACTCACCCATGACGACGCAGGTCCTCACGACCCGTGCCGAGCTCGCGGCCCTCGTCGCAGCCGGAGCGGGCCACGGCACCGACGGGCAGCCCGGACGCAGGGCGGTCGTCATGACGATGGGCGCACTCCACGAGGGGCACCTCGCCCTCGTCGCCCGCGCGCGGGAACTTGCCGAGCAGGTGGTCGTGACGATCTTCGTCAACCCGTTGCAGTTCGGCCCGGGGGAGGACCTCGACCGCTACCCGCGCACGCTCGAGCGCGACCTCGAGCTGCTCGAGGACGCGGGGGCCGACGTCGTCTTCGCGCCCGACGTGCACGAGGCGTACCCGCTCGGCGAGCCCGTCGTCCGGGTCGACGCCGGTCGCTTCGGCACGGTCCTCGAGGGCGCCTCACGCCCGGGGCACCTCGACGGGGCGCTGACGATCGTCCTCAAGCTGCTCCACCTCGTCCGCCCCGACGTCGCGCTGTTCGGCCAGAAGGACGGCCAGCAGCTCCTTGCGGTGAGCCGGATGGTCGCAGACCTCGACCTGCCCGTCGAGGTCGTCGGGGTGCCGACGGTGCGGGACGCCGACGGCCTCGCGTTGTCGTCGCGCAACGCCTTCCTGTCCCCCGAGGAGCGGGTGCGCGCGCTCGCGCTGTCCCGCGCCCTCAGGGCCGGGCAAGGGGCGGCACCCGACGGCGCCGACGCCGTGCGCGCCGCCGCGCGGGCCGTCCTCGCGGACGCCGACGTCGACCTCGACTACCTCGCCCTCGTCGACGCGACTACCCTGGACGAGGTCGCAGACGACCATCAGGGCGCCGCGATGCTCGCGGTGGCGGCCAGGGTCGGGGCGACCCGACTCATCGACAACGTCCCGCTCGAGCTGCCTGGCCGCTGAGCCACGCCGCACCGTGAGAGAAGAAGGACGACGATGACGAGCCTCGTGCGCTCGATGATGACCGGCAAGATCCACCGCGCGACGGTGACCCAGGCCGACCTCCACTACGTGGGCTCGATCACGATCGACGCCGACCTCCTCGACGGTGCCGACATCCTTGCCGGGCAGCAGGTCGACGTCGTCGACGTGACGAACGGCTCGCGCCTCACGACGTACGCGATCCCCGGAGAGCGCGGGTCGGGTCAGGTGTGCATCAACGGCGCCGCGGCCCACCACGTCCACCCGGGCGACCTCGTCATCGTCATCTGCTACGGCCAGCTCGCGGACGCCGAGGCGCGGACGTACGAGCCCTCCGTCGTCTTCGTCGACGGGGACAACCGCGTCGTCGAGCGCAGCCACGACCCGGGCCAGGTCCCGGACGGCTACGGGCTCGAGCGCTCGGGCGTGCCGTTCTTGCAGACGCGCTCGTGACGGAGCCGCTGCGGATCGCCTCACGGCTCGCCGCACCGGAGCCGGGATGGACGGTCGAGGCGGACGCGATCGTCGTCGGCTCGGGCGTCGCCGGACTCACCGCGGCCCTCGAGCTGCGCACCCGGGTGCCACGGGTGCTGCTCGTCACCAAGGGCATGCTCGCCTCGGGCTCGACGGTGTGGGCGCAGGGCGGCATCGCCGCGGCGCTCGACCCGGACGACTCGCCTGCCGCCCACCTCGCGGACACGATCGTCGCGGGGGCCGGCCTCGTCGACCCGCGCGCGGCCGAGGTCCTGGTCACGGAGGGCCCGGCGCGGGTGCGGGAGCTCGTCGCGCGCGGCGCTCGCTTCGACCTCGACGCGGGCGGTGAGATCGCCCTCACCCGTGAGGGTGGGCACGGCACCGACCGCATCGCGCACGCGGGAGGCGACGCGACCGGTGCGGAGATCTCCCGGGCGCTCGTCGCCCAGCTCGAGGCGGTGCGCTCGGACCCGGGCATCGAGGTGATCGAGCACGCGCTCGTCGTCGACCTGCTCACCGCGGCACCCGTCGCGGACGGCCGGCCCGGAGCGGTGTGCGGCGTGACGCTCCACGTCATGGGGGCCGGCTCGCGCGACGGCGTCGGCGCGGCGCTCGCACCCGCGGTCGTCCTCGCGACCGGCGGAATCGGCCAGGTGTTCCGCTCCTCGACGAATCCCGCCGCGGCGACGGGCGACGGAACCGCGGCGGCGCTGCGGGCCGGGGCCGCGCTCGGCGACCTCGAGTTCGTCCAGTTCCACCCGACGGTGCTGTGGCTCGGCTCGGGCGTCCTGGGCCAGCTCACGCTCATCTCGGAGGCGGTCCGCGGTGAGGGCGCCATGCTCCTCGACACCGACGGCGTGCGCTTCATGCCCGACGTCCACCCGCTCGCCGAGCTCGCCCCGCGGGACGTCGTCGCGCAGGCGATCGTCCGGCGCAGCCAGGCGACGTCCTCGGACCACGTGTGGCTCGACGCCCGGCACCTGGGTGCGGACTTCCTCCGTCGCAGGTTCCCGACGATCACCGACCGACTCGCGGCGAGCGGCCTCGACCTCGCGGTCGACCTCATCCCGGTCGCCCCGGCGCAGCACTACCACTCGGGCGGTGTCGTCACCGACCTCGTCGGGCGCTCGACCCTCCCCGGGCTGTACGCGGTCGGCGAGGTCGCGTGCACCGGTGTGCACGGCGCGAACCGCCTCGCGTCGAACTCCCTCCTCGAGGGCCTCGTGTTCGCGCACCGGGCCGCTCGTGACGTCGCGGACCGCGTGACCTCGGGCGCCCTCGTGCGCGCAGACCCGGTTGAGCGTCCGGGCCCGGCAGCGCTCGTCCCGGCGGCCGCTCGCGCGCGGGTGCAGCGCTACGCCTCGGAGGGCCCGGGGGTCATCCGGGAGGCCGAGGGTCTTGCGGCGGCCCGGGCCGGGCTCGCCCGGGTACGCACGGACGCGCACGAGGGCGCCTCCGCGGTCGCCGTGCCGCAGGCCGCGGAGTGGGAGACGACGAACGTCCACCACGTGGCGTCGGCGCTCGCGCTCGTCGCGGAGCGTCGCCTCGAGACCCGGGGCGGGCACCTGCGGGTCGATCATCCCGAGCAGGACGTGCGGTGGGAGCTGCGGCAGGTCGTCCGACGGGGCGTCGACGGCACGGTCGAGGTCACCGACGACGCGAGCTTCCTGCGCTGATCGACCGCCGCGGCAGGTGCGCGACGGCCCGCGCGCGGCTGCCGCGGGGCGGTCCTGCGCGGTGCCGGGCGACGACTCGGACGGTATGTCTGGCCGTCGGCGCGTACGGTGGTCGTGATGACGCACGAGCGAACGCGGGTTCGGCGCCGGGCCCCGTGGGGTACGGCGCTGCTCGTCGCTGTGCTCTCGACGGCCGCGGGCGTCGGTCTCGCCGTCCTCGTCGGGCCTGGTCTGCTCGCGGCGTTGCCGGGGTC
>JAFABT010000255.1 GCA_023425905.1 Actinomycetes bacterium
TCCCACTCCTTATCGGCCATGAGCCGCCGACTGCGCGACTGTACCGTACGCGGAGAGCGACTGCTCATCCGCCCCAAGTTGCCGGAAGATGCCGGCCTGTTCACCTTCTCACTGATGTCCGACTGCATTGAGGCCGGTTATACCGCCGCCCGGGAGTTAACCGGTCTGATTGATGCGCTTGCCCGGTAACAGTGGCAGAACATCAAAGAATGGCTAAAATACAAAACGGGCACGAATGCCCGTTTTGCCCAGCTTGTCAAAAAATGCATACCAACGCATACCATAGAAAAAACTGCCCAAATTAAAAGTTTTGGTCGAGCTTTTTCAAAAGCTCACAGGGTTTTGGACAGCGCCCCAAACGTGCCCTAATCCTGTAAGAAGCGCAGGAGCGGACGCAAAAACAGTCCAATGGACTGTTTTTGCGGGGAGAACCCTCCCCGGGGGGTCTCCCATGCCGCGTTAAGCGGCATCAGCTTTGTGCAAATTAACAGCACGCCCAACCTTTTTCGACGGCCTGACAAAACGGGCAAAATTGCCCGTTTTGCCAACGCCAATGTACAGGTGGAACGCACCACAGCACAAGGCCCCCGTTCCCAGTTACCGCCATTGACATAAGCAACACTGTTTGGCCATCCGCTCATCTTATATGAAGCTTGAGTTTTAAGACAATGCCATATTGTGCTAAATGCTCAGATGCTTCGGCATCTTTTTAATAGGCGATACAAAAAGCGCAGTGAATATCGGCGGTATTCACGCGCATTTTTGCAAAATATGCCGGAATTTTCAGGCATATGGGCCTTTAGAGTGTAAGCCGTAAATTATACGGTAATGCGTGAGGTCTTGACGGATTAATAAAACACCTGAGCGCTTTCCTCAATGTCCGACACGTCGGTTATGCGGTTCTGTAAACAGCATGGAGATACACCATATACCCGCAACCGCAACCAGCGTGTAAACAATCCTGCTGCCCAAAGCAGCCTGCGTGCCAAACAGCCATGCAACGGCGTCCAGTTCAAACAACCCAATCAGGCCCCAGTTCAATGCACCGACGATCACCAGCAGCAATGCCAGCTTATTAAGCATAATACCACCTCCTTGATCGTTCTTTATTTTCAACAGAAAGTTTTCCCAGCCGGCCATAAAATATTCAGGCCGAATTTTGACGCTATCGGCATGCAAAATTGTTTTAGTCCGAAATTTCTGTTATACTAGAATTAAATCACAAAAAAATCGAGGATCTGCCGTGAAAAAACGCCGTCGTAAAAAGAGAATCTTCCCGCTGTTTTTGGCCGCAGCAATCTATCTGGCGCTGGTATTCGGCGCCATGGCCGTTTTCTGGCAGGCGGCCATTACCAAGCATGCCGGCGCTGAGCCATCAACTGTTGCGGCAACTGTGCCGGTGACACCGGCCATTGGCGCGGGCCGTACCAACGGCGGCCTTTCGTTGATAAGCAGCGATGCCATCTTGTTTGACCCTGAAAGCGGCCGCACGCTCTACGCCAAAAATGCGCATAAAAAAGCGTATCCCGCCTCGCTGACCAAACTGATGACAGCGCTGGTCGCCGTGGAGCAGATTGGCGACTTTGATGCGCCTGTCACGCTGGAATATGCCGATTACGTCGGGCTTTATGAGCAAAATGCAGCGATGGCCGGCTTTGCCATGGGCGAAACCGTTACGGCGCGCGACCTGCTGTATGCAACGCTGCTGCCCTCCGGCGCGGAGGCCGCCTGTGCGCTGGCACGTGTGGCCGCCGGTTCGCAGGAAGATTGCATTGCCATGATGAATGCGCGCGCCCGCGCGCTGGGCATGTCCGATACCCATTTTACCAACGTCACCGGACTGCATGACCCGGAGCACTACACCACGGTGTATGATCTTTCGCTGCTTTTAACCGAGGCGCTTAAAAACGAGACCTTTGCAAAAGCTTTTTCAACCTTTAGCTATACCACCACCGCCACGGCGCAGCACCCGCAGGGGCTTTTGCTGGACTCTACCCTGACGCCGCGCGTCCAACAGCTGGACCGGGACGTCTCCCCCATAACCGGCGCCAAAACCGGCTATACCGAAGAAGCGCAGCTTTGTCTGGCCAGCGTCGGCGAGCAAAACGGCGTACGCCGCGCGGCGATTACAATCGGTGCGGCAGGCGACGGCCATTCTGAGCCGACACACTTGGAAGATGCCTATCTGATGTATGCGAAAAGTTTGCCCAACTAAAATTCCGCAATAAAAACAGGCCTTCTCAAAATGCCGAGAAGGTCTGTTTTTTATTGCATTGGCAACTTAAGGTGCCTTAATAACGGATGCGGGGCAGATTGGCATCGCTGGCAAGGGTTGAGAAGCTGTATAGAACCAGCACATCCCGCACCTGCTCCGTTTTGATCAGCGCGTTGATGCCCTGGGGCAGCGAACGCAAATCGACAACAACCACCTTGCGGTAATTCTGGGTCAGAAAAGGTACAAAACAGTTGGCGTAAGAATCCTTAATCACCATGATGGCGCCCTCCGGGGCCCTGTCGTTTTCGATGACCGTCACACCGTTGTTGGCATGCAAAAACAGCGCATATTTATCCCTTGTATCCAGCGCCGCCATGTCATACATCGAATCGACCGCCTCGCCGTCTATGGTCACAGTGCGTACCGGCAGGTCGTACCATGTGATGGCGTCGGCTGCCGCATCAAACTTTTTGGCCTTGCTGTAGTAGGTGCCAAAAAAGCCCTCGGCGCTGTGCACGATCGATTGCTCCGGAACCGTGGCCGCCAAGCCCGCGGTGTGCGCAAAGCACTCATAACCATACCAGGCGCCCCCGGTGGTCCAGTGATGGTCGGTTCGGTAATAAATATATTCATCGGTGTGCGCCAGCAAATTTTCGGCCACATCCATGCCGGTGTAGCCGCTTTGGGCAAGCCTGGCGCCGATGGCTTCTATCAGCGGAAGCTGGTCAATATTCCCGAGCCGTTTGGTAACAAAGCCGCTTAAAATATTGTAGGAGCCCGGCACGACCATAAGG
>JAFABT010000257.1 GCA_023425905.1 Actinomycetes bacterium
CACCCCGCCCGCCACCGTGCCGGTCATCCGACGAGGACGCGACCCACGACGTAGACGAGCGTCCCCGTCACCGTCACCGGCAGCATGATCGCGGCCACGGCAGCCCAGCGGCCCTCGAGCGAGGGCAGCCGGTCGAACAGCGCGTGCAGGGTGACCTGGAGGATCCCAACCGACAACCCGATGAGGGCGCCGCTCGTCGGGCCCATGAGGGGCAGCACGAATCCGAGGCCCATGCCGACCGCCGCCGCCGTCCCGGCCGTCGCCGCCGCGGCGATCACGGGGCGCAGCGAGAGCGCCGCGAGGACGGACGCCGCAGCGAGGGTCACCGCACCGGTGACGACGATGTCCGTCGCGCCGGGCGTGCGACCCGCTGCGATCCAGCCCGCCGCGCTCGTCGCGATGAGCACGCCCGTCACCGTCGCGCTCACGGACTCGACGAGGCGGAGCCGGCCGTCGACCCGGATGAGCTCATGGACGAACGCGAGGACGATCGCGAGCGCGAAGACGAGCGGCAGCGCGCGCAGGTACGGCTCGCCCGGCGTGAACCAGATCGCGGCCACCGCGCCCAGGCCGCCGAGGGTGATGACGGCGCGCGACCCCATGACGGACGGCGACGACGCGAGGTGCGGCCAGCCACCCGCGAAGGCGATGACGACGACGCCGCACACCGCGAGAAGCAGCTCGTCGGTCGCGTAGGCGGCCACGGCCAGTCCGGCAGCGAGGGCGGCGGTCGTCACCGCTCGGGTCGAGGCGTCCACGGGAGGAGTCTCGCAGATGACCGACTCGCGACCGCTCCGACGCCCAGGCGGTAGCGTGTTCCCACCACGCACCCCGGAGGTCCTGGTGGCAGACCTGCTGCTTCTCACACCATCCGCCGGCGGCTCGGTCCAGGTGCTTCCCGCCCTGGGCCTGCTCTCGCACCGTGTGCGGGTGCTCCCAGCGGAGCCGTCGGCGCTCGTCGACGCACCCGACGCCGACCTCATCCCGCTCGACGCGCGCCGTGACCTCGTCCTCGCCCGGACGACGTGCCGGCTGCTGCACGCCACCGGCCTCGACGTCCCGCTCGTCCTCGTCCTCACCGAGGGTGGCCTCACGGTCGTCACCGCCGAGTGGGGGGCGGCGGACCTGCTGCTCGAGACCGCGTCGCCCGCCGAGGTCGAGGCCAGGTTCCGGCTCGCGCTCGAGCGTTCGAGCCACGTCAACGACGCGGACGACGCACCGACGGAGATCTCCGCAGGCGAGCTCATGATCGACCCCGGCGGCTACACGGCCCGGCTGCGCGGCGCCCCGCTCGACCTCACGTACAAGGAGTTCGAGCTCATCAAGTACCTCGTGCAGCACCCCGGGCGGGTGTTCACGCGTGCCCAGCTGCTCCAAGAGGTGTGGGGCTACGACTACTACGGGGGCACGCGCACGGTCGACGTCCACGTGCGACGCCTCCGCGCCAAGCTCGGGCCCGAGCACGAGCAGCTCATCGGCACGGTGCGCAACGTCGGGTACCGCTTCGACCCGCCGAAGGACCGCCGCGGGGTCGAGCCGGCGACACCGCTCGACCGGCTCGGCGACCTCGACGACCCGCAGCCCGCGACGGGCTCGGAGCACGCCGCGTCGTGACCGTCGACTCCTCTCGCCTCCTCGTCGAGGGGCCCTGGCGGCACGAGCTCGTCGCCGCGAACGGCTCCCGCTTCCACGTCGCCCTGTCCGGGCCCGACGAGCACGACACCCCCCTCGTCGTCCTCCTGCACGGGTTCCCGCAGATGTGGTGGGCGTGGCGCCACCAGATCCCCGTCCTCGCCGACGCCGGGTACTGGGTCGCGGCGATGGACCTGCGCGGCACCGGCGCGTCGGACAAGCCCCCGATCGGCTACGACGTGCCAATGCTCGCGCGCGACGTCGCGGGGGTCGTCCGGTCGCTCGGCGCCCGGCGCGCCGTCGTCGTCGGGCACGGCACGGGCGGTGAGATCGCGTGGGCGACAGCAGCGACGCAGCCGACGGCGGTGCGCGCGGTCGCCGCGCTCGCCGCCCCGCACCCCTACCTCGTGCGCACGCGGCCGACGCGCGTCCTCACGTCACGCACCGCCCGGCACCTCGCGTTCGTCCAGCTGCCGTCGTTTCCCGAGCGTGCGTTCGTGCGGCGCGGGCGGGCACGCCGGGTGCTCACCGAGTGGGCAGGCCGCAGCGTCCATGACGAGGCCGCGCTCGAGCTGTACGACGCGGCGATGCAGGTGCCGTTCGCGGCGCACAGCACGATGGAGCGGCAGCGCTGGCAGGTGCGCTCGGTGCCGCGTTTCGACGGGCGGCGCTACACCTCGGCGCTGCGGGAGACGCTCACCGTCCCCGCGCTCCAGGTGCACGGCCGCACCGACGTCGTCGTCCCGGTGCAGCGCGCCCGCCCCGAGGGTCCGGCGGTCGCCGCCGTGGGCGACAGGTACCGCTTCGCCGTCGTCGAGGCCGGCCACTTCCTCCACGAGGAGAACCCGGGCGCGGTCAACGACGTGCTGCTCGACTGGCTCGGCGAGGTCGCCCCGGCGTGACGGTGGGCGCGCGTCAGGCGGGTGCCACCATGAGCGCCGCGCGCGTCGGGTCGGTCTCCCCCACGCCATAGCTGGGGCACATCCGCGCGACCGGGCACGCGCCGCAGGCGGGCCTGCGGGCGAAGCACACCCGCCTGCCGAGGAAGATGAGTCGGTGCGAGGCCTGCGTCCACGTGGGCCGGGGCAGCAGCGTCGCGATGTCCTCCTCGATCCGAACCGGGTCCTCCTCCGCGGTCCAGCCGAGCCGGCGCGCGAGGCGGCCCACGTGCGTGTCCACCGTGATCCCCGGGATGCCGAACGCGTCACCGAGCACGACGTTCGCCGTCTTGCGCCCGACGCCCGGCAGCGTGACGAGGTCGGTGAGCCGGCCGGGCACCTGTCCGTCGAAGCGGGCGACCAGCTCCGCGCCGATGCCGACGAGCGACCGGGACTTCGCGCGGTGGAACCCCGTCGGCCGGATGATCGCCTCGACCTCGGTGACGTCGGCCGCGGCGTATGCGGCCGCGTCCGGGTACGCCGCGAACAGCTCGGGGGTCACCTGGTTGACCCGGACGTCGGTGCACTGCGCGGAGAGCACCGTCGCGACGAGCAGCTCGAGGGGCGTCGTGAAGTCGAGCTCGCAGCGCGCATCGGGGAACGCCTCGGCGAGGCCACGATCGATCCGTCGGGCGCGCCGGACGAGAGCGAGGGAAGACTCGGGGGCCGGCACGGGCCTCACCCTACGGCGCACGAGCCCCTCGCGACCCGCTCGCCGGGCGACTCGGGCACTGCGGGGCCGTCCTGCGCGTTGCACACTGAGAGAGGCCCATCCGGGTGAGGCCCCCTCAAGTCCCTCGCGCACGATGCCGAAATGTCAGGGGGAACGCCACCCGACCTGTTCGTCCCGGATTGACCCCTACACCCTTGGAGCGAGACGGCGGTGATCACGACGGCGATGCACGGGCTGACCCTCGGAGAGCTCCGCCACCTCCGCCGGGTCCTCATCGCCGAGCAGGCGACGGTGTCGCGCTGGCGCCGGCTCGTGCGCGCCCGCCTCGACCTCGCGATCGCGACGGCGGCGATGCCGGACGTCCTCGGCATGCGCGACGAGCTGACCGCGGTGACGTCGCCCCCGCTCGAGGACCTGCCGACGCACCCCGACCTCGTCCGCGACGTCCTCGGGGGCGGGCCGTCGATCGAGGTCGACCGGCTCGAGGCCCTGCGCGCTCACGACCGTCGGCTCGCGCGGTACGAGACGGGCGTCACCGAGGCCCTCGAACGCGCGACGACGGAGTTCATCCGCCGCGTCGCGGCCGATCCCGAGGCCATGCTCCGCGCCGCCGACCTCGACCCCGACCCGCCGACGTCCTGAGGTCCCACCTGCTGTTCCGGGCGTTCATGCGGCAGACTGTGAGGGAGGACCACCCCGGGCGACGATCGCCCGCCGACAGGCAGATCGCGGCGCCCGGACGCGCCCCTACGGCCCGCCCGGGGCCGGACTCGTGGAAAGGACGACCTCGGTGGACAACTCCGTCGTGCTGGCAGCGCCGCTCTTCGCCTCACTGGACCCGGATGCCGCCTCCGAGCTCCTCGCCTCGATGACCGAGCGGAGCTTCGTCCGGGGCGAGACCGTCTTCAGCGAGAACGAGACGGGCGACCGCCTCTACGTCATCGTCGACGGCAAGATCAAGCTCGGGCGCAGCTCGGGCGACGGCCGCGAGAACCTCATCGCCGTCCTCGGCCCGGGTGAGATGTTCGGCGAGCTGTCGCTGTTCGACCCGGGTCCGCGGACCGCGACCGCGACCGCGCTCGCCCCGACCCGCGTCCTCGAGCTCGGGCACCCGACCCTCGTCACGTGGCTCGAGAGCTCGCCCCGGGTCGCGACGCACCTGCTCGCGGCGATCGCGCGTCGGCTGCGCCGGACGAACGAGGCGATGGCGGACCTCGTGTTCTCCGACGTGCCGGGGCGCGTCGCCAAGGCGCTGCTCGACCTGTCGACCCGCTTCGGCGAGGAGACCGACGAGGGCATCCGCGTCGCGCACGACCTCACGCAGGAGGAGCTCGCCCAGCTCGTCGGCGCGTCGCGCGAGACGGTGAACAAGGCCCTCGCCGACTTCGCAGCCCGCGGGTGGGTGCGCCGGGAGGGCCGCGCGATCGTCCTGCTCGCGATCGACCGGCTCGAGCGCCGGGCGCGCTGAGCCTGCTGGGTGCCCTGGGCCTGCTGGCGCGCTGAGCCTGCCGAGCCCGCGGGGCCTGATGGGCCCGCCGGGACTCAGGCCAGCGGGGCGTCCGGGCTAGCGGGCGGAACGTCAGGCGAGCTCGAAGACGACCTCGACCTCGACCGGGGAGTCGAGCGGCAGCGCCGCCACGCCCACCGCTGACCGGGCGTGCACACCCGCGTCGCCGAACACCTCGTGCAGCAGGTGGCTCGCGCCGTTGACGACGGCGGGTTGGCCCGTGAACGCCGGATCGCTCGCGACGAAGCCAACGACCTTGACGACGCGCGCGAGGCGGTCGACGCCGCCCGCAGCAGCAGCCGCCGCCGCGATCGCGTTGAGAGCGGCCTGCCGCGCGAGGTCGTGCGCCTGCTCGGGCGGAACGAGGCCATCGCCGACGCCGACCTTGCCCGTCGCGGGGAGGGCGCCGTCGACCATCGGGAGCTGACCCGAGGTGAGCACCTGGCTCCCGGCGACGACCGCCGGGACGTAGGCGCCGAGCGGCACGACGACGTCCGGCAGGACGTGGCCGAGCTCGGTGAGGCGGGCGGCGACGGTCATGGCGTCCTCCCGATCAGGCGCGGGGGCGCTTGAGGTAAGCGACGATGCCGCCGTCGGGGCCGGCCACGACCTGCACGAGCTCCCAGCCGTCCTCGCCCCACTGGTCGAGGATCTGCTTGGTCGCGTGGATGATGAGCGGGACGGTTGCGTACTCCCAGGTGGTCATGACCGCGAGCGTACTGCGCCCCTGCGTCGCGCGCCGCTGCGTCCCGACCTTCGTCAGCGCGCCCCGTCGGCCCGGGCCGACGGCGTCAGTGCGCCTCGGCGAGGTCCTCGCTGCACGAGGCGACGAGCGCTTCCCGCCAGGACGTGACGTCGGGACGACGACGCCGCAGGGCGCGGCGCTCGCGCTCGGTGAGCCCGCCCCACACCCCGAAGTCGTTGCGGGAGTCGAGCGCGTCGGCGAGGCACTCGAGCCGCACGGGGCAGCCGTAGCAGACTTCGCTCGCCTCGCGCTGCTGCGCGGGACCCTTGACGAAGAGGTCGTCGGGCGACACCGACGCGCACCGGCCGCGCGACGCCCAGTGCGTGTCGACCTCGTGGTCGACGAAGGTTCGCGGGACGGCCCGGGCGGCCTCCTGGGCGAGCACGACGAGGTCCTCGACGCTCGGACGGCCGATGCGACGCAGCGCGCTGCGGCCGCTGACCACGGGGACCTCGAGGGTCTCCATCCCTGCTCCTGCTGACATCTGACTTCCCCCAGCCACGGGCCACCCGTCGCACCCTGCGACAAACCCTTGGCAAAACCATTGCCAACCGTAGTGGTGGAGGTAATGGGGTGTCGATACGCCGTTCGGGCGACGAGACGACACGCTCCCACGGCGCGCGCACGAGATCTCTCCCGGACGTCCCCGGTGGAACCCCAGGGCTCTCCCAGGCCCCTGCCGTACCCTGAGCGGTATGTCTGCTGCCGCACCCTCACGCGCGCGCGAGGTCAACGTCGTCCAGGCGCTCGGCCTCCTCCTCGCCTTCGTCCTCGTCGCAGCCCTCGGCGGCGTCCTCGTCGCGGGGCTCGTCATGCCCGCGGTCGCCGGGACGAGCGTCGCTGCGTCGACCGCGACGACCGTCTTCGACGACCTCCCGGCGGAGCTGCAGGAGGAAGAGCTCGCCCAGCGGTCCGTCGTCTACGACAAGTCCGGGCGCGTGCTCGCAACGTTCTTCGAGGAGAACCGCATCATCGTCCCGCTCGCGGACATCGCACCGATCCTCCAGAAGGCCGTCATCGCGACGGAGGACAAGCGCTTCTACGCGCACGGCGGCGTCGACATCACCGGCACAGTGCGCGCCCTCGCCGTCAACCTCGCGGGAGGCGACCAGGGCGGCTCGACGCTCACCCAGCAGTACGTGAAGAACGTCCTCATCGAGCAGGCCAACCGCAACAACGACCGCGTCGCGATCGAGGCTGCGCGCACCGCCAAGGGAGCCGAGGGCTACCAGCGCAAGCTCCGCGAGGCCAAGCTCGCCATCGCCCTCGAGAAGAAGTACACGAAGGACGAGATCCTCGAGCGCTACCTCAACATCGCGCAGTTCGGGGCGTCGGTGTACGGCATCGAGGCCGCGGCCCAGTACTACTTCAACACCTCCGCCAAGGAGGTCGACTACCTCCAGGCCGCGACCCTCGCCGGGGTGACGCAGAGCCCCAGCAAGTGGGACCCGGAGCGCAACCCCGAGCTGTCCAAGGACCGCCGCGACACCGTGCTCCAGCTCATGCGTGAGCAGGGGTACATCACCCAGGAGCAGCACGACAAGGGCGTCGCCACGCCGATCAAGGACACCCTCGACATCCAGAAGACCAAGCTCGGCTGCACGTCCGCCGGCATCTCCGGGTTCTTCTGCGACTACGTCAACAAGGTCATCGCGAACGACCCCGCCTTCGGCGAGACGAAGGCGGAACGCCGCAACCTCCTGCTGCGTGGCGGTCTCGAGATCCACACGACGCTCGACCGCAAGCTCCAGAAGCTCGCCGACGAGAAGGTCCGCGCCTCGATCCCGCGCAAGGACCCCTCGCGCGTCGCGCACGCCCTCGTCACCGTCCAGCCCGGAACCGGCAAGATCCTCGCGATGGCGCAGAACCGCGCGTTCTCCACGGCGAAGGACACCGAGAAGTGGGAGACGGCGGTCAACTACAACACCGACAAGGCCTACGGCGGCTCGAGCGGCTTCCAGCCCGGCTCGACGTTCAAGCCGTTCACCCTCGTCGCGTGGCTGCAGGCGCGCAACGGCCTCAACCAGGTCGTCGACGCGACGCGGCGCGAGTTCGAGCCCCGGGACTGGCAGGTCGGGGACTGCGACGGCGGCACCGGCGACAAGTGGCACCCGCGCAACTCGGACGGCGGCGGCTCCGGCCCCGTGACCGTCATGCGCGCAACCGCGCACTCCATCAACACCGCCTTCGCGGCGATGGCGAGCCAGATCGACCTCTGCACGATCTTCGAGGCCGCCGAGTCGCTCGGCGTGCACAAGGCGATCGGAGGCGACCTCGACCGCTTCCCCGCGAACATCCTCGGCACCAACGAGGTCTCCCCGCTGTCGATGGCGGCCTCGTATGCGGCCTTCGCCGCGGAGGGCGAGTACTGCGAGCCGATCGCGATCACCAAGGTCGTCCGCCCCGACGGCACCGAGATGCCCGTCCCGGCCGCCAACTGCAGGCAGGCGATCGGCAAGGACGTCGCGAACGCGGTGACCTTCGCGCTCAAGCGGGTCCTCACGGAGGGCTCGGCGGCCGCGGTCGGCGGCCTGCCCGGTCGCGAGTCGGCCGGCAAGACGGGAACGACGAACGACAACGTCGCCGCCTGGTTCGTCGGCTACACGCCCCAGCTGTCCACCGCCGTGTGGATGGGCTACTCCGAGGGCAACAAGAAGATGCAGAACATGACGATCGGCAAGTACACGCGGTCGAACTTCTACGGCGGCACGATCTCTGCCCCGACGTGGAAGGCGTTCATGGTCGAGGCGCACAAGGGCTACAAGGTGCGCGCGTTCGGGGACTTCGGCAACCAGCTGCTCACCGGTCCCATGGCCACCGTCCCCGACGTCATCGGACGCACCGAGTCCGAGGCGCGGTCGATCCTCGGACGCGCCGGCTTCAGCGTCCGCTACAAGGTCGACGAGCAGTACTCCGACTCCGTTCCGCCCGGCCGCGTCATGTCGACCTCGCCGGGTGCCGGGTCGCGGGTCTCCAAGGGCACGGCCGTCCAGCTCGTCATCTCCAAGGGCCGCGACCCGATCTCGACCCCGGACGGACGCTGCGACGCGCGGCGACCCGAGGACCGCAAGGCCGACCCGGACTGCCGCCAGGAGGACAAGGAGCGCGAGCGCGAGAAGAAGGAGAAGGAGCGCGAGCGGGACGACCGCGGGCGCGGCCGCAGCTCCGGGCCGTCGTCGAGCGGCTACGTCGACCCGGCCTCGCTGCCCGGATACGTCTCCGGCCGGCCCCTCGCTGAGGAGCAGGACTGAGCGCCGCACGCGTCGGGCAGGTCGCGGGGGCGATCGGCCTGCTCGGCGTCGGGGCGCTCGCCTGGTCCGTCGTCGAGGCGCAGTGGTACACGCTGCGTGAGGCCGTCGTGCCGGTGCTGCCGGCCGGTGCGCCGCCGCTCACCGTGCTCCACGTCTCCGACCTCCACCTCGTGCCGTCGCAGCGTCGCAAGATCGACTGGATCCGCGACCTCGACACGCTGCGCCCGGACCTCGTCGTCGACACGGGCGACAACATGGCGGACGAGGAGGCGCTCGCGCCGCTGCTGCACGCGCTCGAGCCGCTGCTCGCCCGTCCCGGCGCGTTCGTCATGGGCTCGAACGACTACTTCGGCCCCACGGCGAAGAACCCCGCCCGCTACCTGCTGCGCGACCCGCGTCGGGGCCGCAGCCCAAGCCGGTCGCTGCCGACCCTGCCGGCCGACGAGCTCGGCGCCGCGATGCGCGCGGCAGGTTGGCGCGACCTCGGCAACCGTCGCGACACGCTCGAGGTCGCCGGTGTGCGACTCAGCCTCGTCGGGACCGACGACGCCCACCTCGACCGCGACGACATGCCCGCGCCGGACCCAGCTGCCCACCCGCGCGGAGACCTTCACCTAGGCGTCACGCACGCGCCCTACACCCGGGTGCTTGACGCGCTCGTGGCCGACGGTGCGGACCTCGTCCTCGCGGGTCACACGCACGGCGGGCAGCTCGCCGTGCCGGGCTACGGCGCGCTCGTGACGAACTGCGACCTCGACCGCGGACGCGCGAAGGGGCTCCACGGCTGGCCCGGTCCTCGACCCGACGCGCCCGGCGGCGACGGCTCGACGTGGCTCCACGTCTCCGCGGGCCTCGGCACCAACCCCTACACGCCCGTCCGCTTCGCCTGCCGCCCCGAAGCCACCCTCCTCACCCTCGTCCCCCCCACCCCCTAACCCGCCCCACCCCGGCCCGCGGGTCCCGCCGCCGTCCGCTCGTTCCCCCCGAGGCCGCTGTTCTGTGCCGAGCGAGCGGGTCTGGACCAGCGCCCTCGACACAGAACAGCGGTCTCGGCGCTGACACGCGGGCTCCGTCGCCGAGAACGCGGGCCCCGTCACCGAGGGCGCGGGTTCGGTCACCGAGTCCTCGGGGGACTGCGGCCGACGCTGCGCTCCATGTCCAAAGAAGGCGGGACTGCGTCGCGAACGCGAGGGTCCAGCCGCAGAACGCGAGAGTCCCGGAGCCGGTTTCTCGTCAGGGCCGATGTGCCGCTATCCTGATCAGGCTCCACGGGGTGTGGCGCAGCTTGGTAGCGCGCTTCGTTCGGGACGAAGAGGTCGCAGGTTCAAATCCTGTCACCCCGACCAGTGAGTTGAGAGGCCCTCGATCTGCATCAGTGCAGACCGAGGGCCTTTCTCATGCGCGCGGGCCCACCTGCCGCGGGAGACTTCGGCGGAGGGCACGACCAGGGTGTTGCCGCCCGCCCGATCCCGCAGCACGCTGGTGCCGTCACCCGCGATCGGAGGCTCCCATGGGCAGACTCATCTACGCCGCCAACATGTCGCTCGACGGGTTCCTCGAGGACGAGTCGGGCGCGTTCGACTGGTCCGTTCCGGACGAGGCGGTGCACGCGTTCTGGAACGAGCACGAGCGTGGCATCGGCACGTCGCTCTACGGACGGCGGATGTACGAGACGATGCGCGTCTGGGAAGACGACGACTGGCTCGCCGACGAGCCTCCCGTCGTCCGCGAGTACGCCGACGTCTGGCGAGACGCGGACAAGATCGTCTTCTCGACCACGCTCCCCGAGGTCACGACCTCCCGGACGACGATCGAGCGGACCTTCGATCCGCAGGCCATCCGCCGACTCAAGGAGACGTCGGCGGCTGACCTCAGCATCGGCGGGGTCGGGATCGCGGCGGGAGCATTCCGCCACGGCCTCGTCGACGAGTGCGTGCTGCTCATCTGCCCGGTCGTCGTGGGCGGCGGCAAGGCTGCGCTTCCCCACGGGGTCCGCCTCGGCCTCGAGCTGCTCGACGAGCACCGGTTCGACCAGGGGGTGGTTGCCCTGCGCTACGCCGTCCGCAGCGGAAGCTGATCGTCAGGGAAGGGGGTGCCCGTCGGGCTTCATGCCGGCGACGAGCATCGCGATGAATCGCGCCGCGAAGGTCGGGTACGCCTCGGGAGCGTGCGACGCAGGCGGTTGGCTCGCACGGGCGATCGCGAGCACGAACTCAACGGTGTCGAGGTCCGGCCGGAGCAGGCCCGCGGCGCGCGCCTCGTCGAGGACGGCGCTCACAGCACGCTCGGTCGCGTCCTGCGCCTCTGCGACCTGGGGGCGCAGCGCGCGCCCGGTCGCGTGGGCGAGCGCCGGGATGACGGCGCCAAGCCTGAGCGTGACGAGGTGGTCGATGAAGGTGCGCCAGGCGTAGACGGGGTCGCTGGGGAACGCCTCGACGGCCTCGGTCGCGACGAGGAGCATGTCGTTGAGAACGGCGCTCGCTGTCGCGTCGACGAGGCTCTCCCGGGAGGGAAAGTTGCGGTAGAGCGTCGCGATGCCGACGCCTGCGTGGTCGGCGATCGCCTCGAGTGCGACGTCGGCGCCGTGGACGAGGAGCATCTCGCGGGCCGCAGCGATGAGCGCTTCTCGGCGGCGGACGGCGTCGGCTCGCACTGGACCCTCCTCGTGTGATGTCGGTCGCTTCGGGGCGTGGGCGTCTTGGACACGGTAGCGCAGAGGCGCATCGTAGTGGAGGAAAAGCCTCCACTTAGATCAAGGACCCCGTGACCGCGACCGTCGAGCAGACCCGACCCGCTCCTCCCCCGCCGCACCTACGACGGGCGCCAACGCGATGAAGATGGCCAGCTCCCTCGCCGCCCTCACGGCGATCATCGTCGTCCTTCTCATGCTGTTCGTCCTGCCATCCCTCAAGGGCGGCGCCCGTGACATCCCGGTCGGCACCGTGGGTGACGCAGGCCTTGTGACGACCGCGCTCGGGCTACCCGTCACGGTCGACGACCTCGTCCCGTACCCGGCCGGCGACCCGCAGGGCATCGGCATCGGCGGGCTCGCCTTCCCGTTGGTCTTCGGAGAAATCCCCCCGCGGTCGTCGCCTTCCGCGCCTTCCCGGGCCGCGTCTCGCTGCAGCTCGCGAGCGCCGGAGCCTTGGCGATCACTGGAGGGCTGGTCGTCACTGCCATCCTCCGCTTCTGGTTCGGCAGCTTCGACGACTCGTTCCTGCTGCACGCCGCGGCTCTCGCGCTCGGCATCGCCGCGATCTCCGTTCCGCTCGTGGGCTTGCAGTCGCTCGTCGGCGCCAAGGGGTTCACCGTGCTCGCTGCGTCGATGATGTTCGTCGGCAACCCGTTCGCGGGGATGGGCACGTCGGCAGCCTGGCTGCCCGCAGGCGTCGCGACCATTGGCCAGATCCTGCCGCCGGGCGCGACCGGAACGCCCGTGCGCTCCGCCGCACACTTCGACGGCTCGGGGGCGACGACGGCGCTGGTGACGCTCATGGCGTGGACGACGGTCGGGCTTGGGC
>JAFABT010000288.1 GCA_023425905.1 Actinomycetes bacterium
GCGGGACCCTGGCCGACCGCGTCGTCGAGCGGTCGTCCCGTCATGCGCTACAGGGCCGCCGCGCCGTGCTCACCGGTGCGGACCCGGACGACGTCCTCGACCGGGACGACCCACACCTTGCCGTCCCCGATCTTTCCTGTCTGCGCCGCGGTGACGACGACCTCGGCGATCGTGGCCGACGACTCGTCCTCGACGAGCACCTCGATGCGGACCTTCGGCACGAGGTCGACCGTGTACTCCGCGCCGCGGTACACCTCGGTGTGGCCGCGCTGCCGGCCGTAGCCGCTCGCCTCGCTCACGGTCATCCCTCGGACACCCGCGGCCTCGAGGGCCGCCTTGACGTCGTCGAGACGGTGGGGCTGGATCACTGCGGTGATGAGCTTGGTCATCACTTCACCTCCTGGACGACGCGGGTCGCACCCAGCGTCTCGTAGGCGGCCTCGCCGTGCTCGGCGAGGTCGATGCCGCTGACCTCGGCCTCCTCGGAGATCCGCCAGCCCGTCGTCGCCTTGACCACGAGGGCGATGAGGAGGGTGAGGACCGCGGAGAAGACAATCGCGTACACCGCGGCGATGACCTGCGTCCCGAGCTGCGCGAGGCCGTCGCCGTAGAACAGGCCGCCCTCGGTCGCGAGGAAGCCGATGGCGACGGTGCCGACGAGCCCACCGACGAGGTGGACGCCGACGACGTCGAGCGAGT
Organism: Actinomycetes bacterium; assembly: GCA_023425905.1. Taxonomy (GTDB): domain Bacteria; phylum Actinomycetota; class Actinomycetes; order Actinomycetales; family Cellulomonadaceae; genus JAFABT01. The sequence goes on from JAFABT010000288.1 coordinate 700, forward strand.
CGTCGTAGCCGAACTTGTACTTGAGACCGACCGCGAGGGCGCAGAGCGCGCCGGCGACGAGGCCGAGGACGATCGAGCCGAGCGGGCTGAGCGCCGCAGCGGCGGGCGTGATCGCGACGAGGCCAGCGACGATGCCCGAGGCGGCACCGAGGGAGGTCGCCTTGCCGTCACGGATGCGCTCGGTGATGAGCCAGCCGATGATCGCCGCACCGGCGGCCACCGTCGTGTTGAGCCACGCGAGCGCGGCGGTCTCGTTGGCCCCGAAGGCCGAGCCCGCGTTGAACCCGAACCAGCCGAACCACAGCAGCGCCGCACCGAGCATGACGAACGGCAGGTTGTGCGGACGCATCGGCTCCTTGCCGAACCCCTTGCGCTTGCCCACGACGATCGCGAGCACGAACGCCGCGACGCCCGCGTTGATGTGGACGACCGTGCCGCCTGCGAAGTCGATCGGCGCCGGGAGCGATCCGCCGAGGAACCAGTCCTCGCCGAAGAGGATCCCGCCGAACCACACCTGGTGGGCGAGCGGGAAGTAGACGATCGTCACCCACAGCGCGAGGAACAGGATCCATGCCCCGAACCGCACGCGGTCGGCGATCGCACCGCTGATGAGGGCCACCGTGATGATCGCGAACGTCACCTGGAAGCCGACCGTGATGAGGTCCGTCGTCGGGTCCTCGCCGTTCATGATGCCCGTGAGACCGAACAGGTCGTTCGACCATCCGAGCAGGCCGCCGGCGACGTTGTCACCTGCGACGACCGCGTAGCCCCACAGCACCCAGATGATGCCCACGACGCCCATCGCGACGAAGCTCATCATCATCATGTTGAGCACGGACCTGCCGCGCACCATCCCGCCGTAGAAGAACGCCAGCCCGGGCGTCATCAACAGCACGAAGGATGCCGCTGTGAGCATCCATGCCGCATTTCCTGAATCCATCAGATTCGCCTCTCCTCCGTCGGCCGTTCGACCGGTCGGCGACAACACTCATGGAGAGCCGTTTCAGCAGGCCACGCCGCGCGTTACGACTGCGTGACAAGGCGGACCCGGATGTAAACGTTGGGTGACGCGTGCGGGGATCAGTCCCCGAGGAGCGCGTCGACGAAGGCTTCGGGGTCGAAGGGGGCGAGGTCGTCAGGCCCTTCGCCGAGGCCGACGAGCTTGACCGGGACGCCCAGCTCGCGCTGCACCGCGACGACGATGCCGCCCTTCGCGGTGCCGTCGAGCTTCGTGAGGACGATGCCGGTGACGCCGGCCACCTCGCCGAAGACCCGCGCCTGCTGCAGCCCGTTCTGACCCGTCGTCGCGTCGAGGACCAGGAGCACCTCCGCGAGCGGGCCGTCCTTCGTGAGCACGCGCGTGATCTTGCCGAGCTCGTCCATGAGACCGGACTTGTTCTGCAGGCGGCCCGCGGTGTCGACGAGGACGACGTCGACACCCTCGGCCCGTCCCTGCTTGGCCGCGTCGAAGGCGACGGCCGCGGGGTCGGCGCCGTCACGGTCCGACCTCACCGTCCGGGCCCCGACGCGCGAGCCCCAGGTCTCGAGCTGGTCCGCGGCGGCGGCGCGGAACGTGTCCGCGGCACCGAGGACGACCGTGCGCCCCTCGGCGACGAGGACGCGTGCGAGCTTGCCGACGGTCGTCGTCTTGCCCGTGCCGTTGACGCCGACGACGAGCACGACGGCCGGAGCTGTCGAGTCGCCCGCACCGGTCCGGGGGGCCAGGTCGAGGCTCCTGTCGAGCGTGGGGTCGACGAGGGCGAGCAGCTCGGCGCGGAGCGCGGCGCGCACGGCCGCAGGCTCGCCGAGCCCTTCGACCCGGACCCGCGTGCGCAGGCCGTCGAGGAGCTCGGTTGCGGGGCCCGCGCCGACGTCGGCGAGCAGCAGGGTCTCCTCGAGCTCGTCCCAGTCGTCCTCCGTGAGGCGATCGCGAGACAGGACGGTGAGCAGTCGTGCCCCGAGCGGCGACCCGGTGCGGGCGAGTCGGGCACGCAGCCTCGTGAGCCGACCGGCGACGGGTTCGGGCACGTCGAGCGCGGTCGGCGCCTCGTCTCCCACGGCGGCCGCGGCCGTGCCGATCGTTGCCGCGTCGTCCGTGCCGATGGCTGCCGCCTCGTCGGGGGTGGGCGCCGTGACGGCCGAGCGCGGCGGAGCGGCGGGCACGTCAGGAC
>JAFABT010000293.1 GCA_023425905.1 Actinomycetes bacterium
GGCCCGAGCTGCTCGCCGCGGGCGTGCGCCGCATAGGTCGCCGAGACGACGGCCTGCTCGATCTCCGCCCCCGAGAACCCTTCGGCACGCGCAGCGAGCGCTGCGAGCGCCGCCGGGTCGAGCGCCAACCCGCGGCGACCCGTGTGGATCGCGAGGATCTGTGCCCGCACAGGCGCGTCGGGCAGGTCGACGAAGAAGATCTCGTCGAAGCGCCCCTTGCGGACGAGCTCGGGCGGCAGCACCGTGATCGAGTTCGCGGTCGCGACGACGAAGACCTTCGAGCTCTTCTCGGCGAGCCACGTGAGGAAGGTGCCGAGGAGCCGCGCGGACATCCCGTCGTCGGAGGTGTCGGACGCGATGCCCTTCTCGATCTCGTCGATCCACAGCACGCACGGCGCGAGGACGTCGGCCGTCGCGAGCAGGCCGCGGAGCTTGCGTTCAGACTCCCCGACGTACTTGTCGCGGATCGCCCCGAGGTCGGCGCGCAGCAGCGGAACCCCGAGCATGTCGGCGGCGACCTTCGACGCGAGGGACTTGCCGCAGCCCTGCACCCCGAGCAGGAGGACGCCCTTGGGCGGTTGCAGGTGCGGGGCCGTGCCGTCGAAGGCGGGCGCGCGCATCGCGAGCCACGAGGTGAGGCGTTCCATCCCGCCGAGATCCTCGCGCGTCGCCGACTCGTACTCGTAGGTGAGGGCGCCGTCGCCGCCGAGCAGCTCGTGCTTGGCCTTCGTCACCGTGGCGACGTCGGACTGGTCGACCGCCCCGTCGTCGAAGACCGCGGTGCGGGCGAGGCGTTCGACGTCCGCACGGGTGAGGCCGGCGAGGTTCGCGACGAGCAGGTCGAGGGCACGGTGGTCGACGCGCGCCATCTGGCGGGTCGACTGCTGCCACTCCATGACGACGCGGTCGACGATCTCCCGGCGCTCCCGCTCGGACGGGAAGGCGAGGTCGAAGCGGGCGACGAGGTGCACGAGCTCGTCGGGGACGGCGACGCGGTGCGAGACGAGCACGATCGTGCGCGGCACCCGCTCGAAGCTCTGCGCAATGTCCTTGAGGAGCCGCACGTGCACCGGGTCGTCGAGGAACGGGTGGAAGTCGAGGAGGACGTACACCCCCGGCTGGGTGACGTCCCCGATCCACTTGAGCAGGTCGAGCGGCGCCGCGTTGTGCTGCTGCGGAATGCCAAGGTTCTGGTCAGCCCGGCGCAGCCCGCCCGTGAGCGTCCACCCGAAGACGGGCAGCGGCGGGTGCGTCCCCGGGCCGGCGACCGTGTGGGTGACGAGCTGGAGGGCCGCCTCCTCGTCGCGCGTCTCGATGACGATGATCGGCACGCGGCCGGCGATGAGGGCGGCGAGCTCGGCTCGGGAGGTAGAGGCGGTCACGCCGGAAACCTACCGGCTGGGGCCGGTGGCGTGGTGGGCGTCACCAGGTGCGGGTGCGTACCCGTTTGCGCGCGCCGGGTCCAGTGGGTTCCTTCTGCCAGCTCTCACGACCCTCACGCTCAAGGTTCTCCGCACGGAACCGAAGCCATCGATCGAAGATATCCTCATACGCCCCAGGGGCCGCCGCACCGTCAAAATCCCCCCCGTATCCGTGATACCGGTATGAGCGGATGACCCCACCATTTGCTGCAGACAAGGCGTCGAAGCAGATGGTCCGAACACCGAAGTCAATCACCGGACATCCGTTCTCACCCGCGCGCGGATACTTCGAGCGCCAGCACACCCACCGCGACCCCGGAACCTCGGAGACCATCACATCCCCAATGTAGATCCCCAACAGTTCCCACAACCGATAGATAGGCAGAGGAACAGGCCGCTCGCCGTCTGGAGGCGTCACCTCACGACGAGCCGGAAGCCACTCAGGGAACCAGTCCATTCCGTCCGGCTCGCCCTCGAACGCAACCCGAATGAACCACTCATTCGCCTCCCGAAGACTCCCTCGGGTCCCGTCGAGTTCTGGCCCCCCGGTCTCAGCGAGACGCGCCCGCAGCTGCTCCCGGCGCTCCGGCAGCACAGCCATCAGCCGATCAAACCGCGCGTCGGCCTCCTCCCACGAGTCGGCCAAGTAGATGTAAGAACGTGTCATGGTTTCCCCATCAACATGACGGCGTCCTTCCAGGTGTCACCGTGCGCTCGCTCGGGCTGCAGTGCCGGGCGTCACCAGGTGCGGGTGCGTACCCGTGTGCGCGCGCCGGGTCCAGTGGGTTCCTTCTGCCAGCTCTCACGACCCTCGCGCTCAAGGTTCTCCGCACGGAACCGAAGCCACCGTTCAAACGTGTCCCCATACTCATTGGGGTCAGCGGGAACGTCGTACATCCCCCCGTTTCCGTGGTGCGCATACGAACGGAGAACTCCACCATTCGCTGCAGCAAGGGCGTCGAAACATATGGTCCGCACACCGAAGTCGATCACCGGACATCCGTTCTCCCCGGCGCGTGGATACTTCGATCTCCAGCACACCCACCGCGACCCGGGAACCTCAGAGACCATCACATCCCCGATGTAGATCCCCAACAGCTCCCACAGCCGGTAGATCTCTGGAGGGACGATCCGCTCATCGTCAGGGATCGTCGCGTCCGGATTGTGAGGGACCCACTCAGGGAACCAGTCCATCCCGTCCGGCTCGCCCTCGAACGCAACCCGAATGAACCACTCATTCGCCGCCCGAAGGCTCGCCCGAGTCCCGTCCAGCGCGGGCCCACCGGTCTCAGAGAGACGCACCCGTAGCTGCTCCTGGCGCTCCGGCAGCACGGCCATCAACCGATCAAACCGCGCGTCGGCCTCCTCCCACGAGTCGGCCAAGTAGATGTAAGAACGTGTCATGGTTTCCCCATCAACATGACGGCATCCTTCCAGGTGTCACCGTGCGCTCGCTCGGGCTGCAGTGGCGGGCGTCACCAGGTGCGGGTGCGTACCCGTGTGCGCGCGCCGGGTCCAGTGGGTTCCTTCTGCCACGACTCGTGACCCTCACGCTCGAGATTCTCCGCACGGAACCGAAGCCACCGATCGAAGATATCCTCATACGCACCAGGGTCCGCCGCACCGTCAAATTCCCCCCCGTCTCCGTGATACCGGTATGAGCGGATGACCCCACCATTTGCTGCAGACAAGGCGTCGAAGCAGATGGTCTGAACACCGAAGTCAATCACGGGACGGCCGTTCTCCCCGGCGCGTGGATACTTTGACCGCCAGCACACCCACCGCGATCCCGGAACCTCCGAGAGCATCACATCCCCGATGTAGATCCCCAACAGCTCCCACAGCCGGTAGATCTCTCCAGGGACAATTCTCTGGCCGGCGGGAATCACTGCGTCTCGGTTGATCGGTATCCACTCCGGAAACCAGTCCATCCCGTCTGGCTCGTCCTCGAAAGCAATCCGAATGAACCAGTCGTTCGCCGTCCGAAGGCTCGCCCGGGTTCCGTCCAACTCGGGGCCACCCGTGCGCGAAACCAGATCGCGCAACTGCTCCCGGCGCTCCGGGAGAACAGTCATGAACCGATCGAACCGCGCGTCGGCCTCCTCCCACGAGTCAGCCAGGTCGATATAGGAAAGTGTCACGGGAGGTATACCTTGTACGGAATACCTAGCCTGATGAGTTCGTCGAGAAGACCACTGTCCGGTCCAAACACCCCAGTCTTATCCGGAAAGAAGTGCCATTGGATGACGTCGATCTCCAGATTGTGCCGTCCCGCAATCATCGCGGCATCCTTTCTTGCCTGTGCGGCAGCCCGGCCGACGAGAGGGACCTTACCGAACAGATGGAGCAGTCGGCGGAGGCCAGCCCACGACCGAGGGCCGTGACCCCGTCCTGCGACGGTGTCACGGCCCTCGTCTCGTGCTGCTCTGACCGACCCTCCTCGGCCGAGCGTCCCTCGTGGTCAGCGCGTCTGGGACGCCACCACGGTGGTCACGTGGACCGACTCGGCCATGGCTCGAGGCGCGTCGGGCCAGGTCTGGGTGTCGGTGTAGGGCGGCAGGAGCACGACGGCCCCGTCGTCCTTGAGGTCGGGGGCGTCGATCGGGACGGAGCGGACGTGCATGGGGGACGACGTCCCCTCGCACCCACCGGCGCTCGCCTCGACGACGATCCGGCCTCCCGCCACCTGGAGCCGCGAGATGACGTCGCGCTTCCCGGTGACGTCGCCGTCCTGGACGACCCACCCCGTGCCGACGCCGGTCGTGGGGTCCGGCCGCCAGCCAAGCACCCCGTCCGAGCAGTAGTCGTACGCCTCGGACTGCCGCGCGTAGGCCACCGCTCCGCCTCCGAGCGACACCGCTGACCCGGCGACGGGCCTGGTCTGGTTGTCGGTCATCTCTGCGGTCACGACGGGGGCCTTGGCGAGCGCCTCCGGCGACACGTCCACGAGGAACTCGCTGCGGCCGACCTCGGTGTCGTCCTCGTCACCCCGGGCACCGGTCTCCGCCATGTCGGCGCAGTTGAGCAGGAAGTGCTCGTCGTCGACCCACCCGGCGATGATGCACGTGTCCCGGTACACGCCCTCGTAGCCGGCCTCGGTGCGAGGGTCGGTGGCCGTGAAGTCGATGAGCGCTGCGCCGTCCTGGGCGTCGAGGTCGACGATCGCGAACGACCCGCCGGGGGCCGAGGCGGCAGCGCCCGTGACGACCAACGTCCCCGATGGGTTGAGCGCTGCTGTCGCGCTGGGAACCTCGACGATCCCCGCCCACACCGGCTCGTCGGCGTCGAGGTCGGCGACACCCAGCCCGAACGCGTCGCCCTGGGACGTCACCATGAGGTCGGCCCCGTCTGGGCTCTCGCCGAGGAACTCGACCTCTGCGTCACCGAGAGGGCCCACCTCGTCGCGCGTCGTGCCGGTCGTGAGGTCGAGGTTGGCGACCCAGAGCCCGTCATCCGCGCGGTACGTGACGAGCGCCGTCGTCGACCCCCGATCCCACCGCTCGAGCGTCATGGAGGGCGTCGCCGCGAGATCCGTGAGGTGGTGCCGCGTCCCGTCCCCCTCGACGAGGTACGCCGCCCCGTGGACCCCGCGTCCGAGCGAGCCGGCGAGGTCCTCGGCGTTCGGCTGCACGACGATGACGACCGCGTCGTCCTTCGCCTTCGCGAGCAGCGTCTTCGCGTCACCCCCTGCGAGCGCCGTCGGCAGCCCCGGCCCCGCCTGGACGTACTCGAGCGACTTCACGACGGGCGTCGGCCCCGCCGGTGCGACGTCACGGTCACCCTGCAGCCCCGTCCAGGCGGCCGCGCCGACGGCGGTCGCGGCGAGCAGGCTGAAGGCGGCCGTCGTCGCGTGCCGCACGGTGCGGCGGCGGCGGACCGAGCGGTGCATGCCCGCGAGCAGCTCGTCGCTCGGACGCAGCGCTGCGTCGGCCCGTGCCCGGGCGTCGATCGTCGAGGTGAGCAGAGCGCCCAGGTCCCCGCGGTGGTGGTCGTTGGTCATCGTCGTGCCCCTCCGGTTCGCGTGATGACGTCGATGGCGTCGTCGTCGCTGGTCGTCGTGGACGTGCGCAGGATGGAGCCGAGGGTGGCTACGCCGTCGTGCGTGTATCGCTTGACCGCGCCTTCGGTGAGGCGCAGCGCCGCCGCGGTCTCTCGGATCGAGAGGTCCTCGACGTGACGGAGGACGACGCAGGCGCGTTCCCGCGGGCTCAGGCAGCCGAGCGCGATCTCGACCTCGCTCGCGAAGTGCGGCAGCTCAGGGTTCTCGCAGCCGGGCACGCCGTCGGCCATCCCGGCGACCCGGGTGTAGGCGGCACGCTCGCTGGTCCGTCTGCGCTGCAGGTCGAGGAACCGCGTGACGATCGCGCGGCGGACGTAGGCCTCGGCCTCCGGGACGCTCGCGAGCTTCGCCCGCGAGGAGAACGTGCGGATGAGGGCGTCCTGGACGAGGTCCTCCGCCTCACCGCCGGAGCGGACGAGCAGCCGGGCGTGCGCGACGAGGCGCGGATATCGCGTCCGCACCACCTCGTCGAGCTGGGCCCCCCATGTGCCGGCCATGCCAGTCCTCTCCACCGTCGTCGTCAGTCACAAGGAGAACGCACGGGACCTGCGGAAAGGTTGGGGCGTCCCGGTGTCAGGAGTCGCGCGCCGCCCACCACGCACGGAGCACCTCGACGAGCTCGTCTTCCTCGAGCGGGCCGCGGTCGAGCCGCACCTCGAGGAGGAACCGGTACGCCTCCCCGACGACGGGGCCCGGCGTGAGGCCGAGCGTCGCCATGATCTGCTCGCCCGTGAGGCCGGGTCGGATCGAGGCGAGCTCCTCCGCCTCCCGCAGGGCGGCGATGCGCTCCTCGAGGGAGTCGTACGCGTCGGAGAGCCGCGCGGCCTTGCGTCGGTTGCGCGTCGTGCAGTCCGAGCGGGTGAGCCGGTGCAGCCTCTCCAGGAGCGGCCCGGCGTCGGTGACGTACCGGCGCACCGCGGAGTCGGTCCAGCCCCCGTCGCCGTAGCCGTGGAAGCGCAGGTGCAGCTCGGTGAGGCGCGCGACGTCCTTGACGGTCGCCGAGTCGAAGCGCAGCGCCTTGAGCCGCTTCGCGGCGAGCTTCGCGCCGACGACCTCGTGGTGGTGGAAGCTCACACCCCCGCCCGCCTCGAAGCGGCGCGTCGCCGGCTTGCCGATGTCGTGGAGGAGTGCGGCGAGCCGCAGCGTGAGGTCGGGGCCGGGCACAGGGCCGTCAGGCCCGGTCTCGAGAGCGATCGCCTGGTCGAGGACCGTGAGCGAGTGCTCGTAGACGTCCTTGTGCCGGTGGTGCTCGTCGATCTCGAGGCGCAGCGCGGACAGCTCGGGCAGCACGTGCTCGGCGAGGCCCGTGTCGACGAGCGTCTCGAGGCCCGCACGCGGCCGGTCAGCGAGCAGCAGCTTGACGAGCTCGTCCCGGACCCGCTCCGCCGAGACGATCGTGATCCGGTCGGCCATCGCGGTCGCCGCGGCGACGGCCTCGGGGTGGACCGTGAAGCCGAGCTGCGCCGCGAAACGGGCGGCGCGCATCATCCGCAGCGGGTCGTCGTCGAACGAGCGCTCGGCGCTGATCGGGGTGCGCAGCAGCCGACGCGCGACGTCCGCCAGGCCGTCGAAGGGGTCGACGAACACGAGGTCCGGCAGCCGCACCGCCATCGCATTCACGGTGAAGTCGCGACGCGACAGGTCGCCCTCGAGGGAGTCGCCGAACGCGACGAGCGGCTTGCGGGAGGCGGGGTCGTACTCGTCGGAGCGGTACGTCGTGATCTCGACCGTGACCTCGGCACCGTCGACGCGGCGCATCGCGCCGATCGTGCCGAAGGCCCGGCCCATGTCCCACGTCGCGTGGGCCCAGCCGTCGAGGACGGCCTCCGTCTGCTCGGGCGTCGCCGACGTCGTGAAGTCGAGGTCGTTCACCTCCCTGCCGAGGAACGCGTCACGCACCGGGCCGCCGACGAGCGCGAGCTCATGCCCCGCGTCCCGGAAGCGCGCCCCGAGCTCGAGCGCGGCGGGCGCGAGGCCCGCGAGGACGCCAAGGGCCCGCCGCCGGAGAGCCGCGAGCGCGGCAGGGTCGGCGGCTTCGGTGGGGTCAGCACCCTGCGGGCGAGGAAGAGTCGGCACGACGATCCATTCTGCCGGAGGACGGGCACGGCGGACACAACGGGTACCACCTGCACGCCGAGCGCGCCGTCTTGTGCCCGTGCCGGAGGTCGGGCGTCACGTGCCTTCTCGTTAGAGTGTCTGGCATGTCCCCGTCCGCAGCGTCGCCACGCCCGGGAGAGGTCCCCCCTCCACCCGGCGGTCACGCCCTGCGGATCGACCCCGATCGGCTCGTCCTGCGGGCGACCCCGCCCCCGCTGCCCGTCGTCGACGAGACCTCCGCGGGCGGCGTCGTCGTCGACGTCGTCCGGGGTGTGAGGTCCGCTGCCGTCATCGCCCGGCGCAACCGCGCGGGCCGGCTCGAGTGGTGCCTGCCCAAGGGCCACCTCGAGGGTGACGAGACGCCGGAGCAGGCCGCGGTGCGCGAGATCGCGGAGGAGACGGGCCTCGAGGCGGAGGTCGTCAGCCGGCTCGGCACGATCGACTACTGGTTCACGGGCGACGACCGCCGCGTCCACAAGGTCGTCCACCACTTCCTCCTCACGCGCCTCGGCGGTGAGCTGACCGTCGAGGGCGACCCGGACGGCGAGGCCGAGGACGTCGACTGGGTGTCGTTCGCCGACCTGCCCGGCCGACTCGCGTATCCCAACGAGCGACGCCTCGTCGAGGCGGCACACGTCGTGCTCGCCGCGCACGGATGAGCGCCCCGGTCCGTCGGAGGGTGCACGACCCGAGGATCCGGCTGCGCTCACGGGCCGCCCGCGTCGCGGCCAGGATCGCGTCCGGGCTCGCGCTCGGGCTGGCGCTCGGCGCCCTCCTCACCCCCGCGGCGCACGCGGTCGACGGCCCGCAGCGCCCGCCCGTCGTCCCGCCCGTCACCTCTCCGCTCACCCAACGAGCCGGTGCGTCGACGTTCGTCCCCTCCCGCACGGTCGCCGAGGCGACCCCCGGTGCTCCCCCGGTCCGCATCAGCGCGATCGCCCCCCAGATCACGCGGCCCGGGTCGACGCTGAGCGTGACGGCCGTCATCCAGAACACGACGGACGAGCCGATGGAGGACGTCCGGGTCGTCCTCGGGGTGCACCGCTTCCGGCTGCAGAGCCTCGACGACGTCGTCGCGTGGTCCGACCTGCCCGTCGACGGCGTGCTCGGCTCGCCGGTGAAGACGGTCGAGCTCGACGAAGAGCTGCCGTCCGGGTCGTCGTCGACGGTGACGCTCACGGTCGACGCCGCCGCCCTCCAGCTGCTCGAGCTTCCCGACACGTGGGGCCCGCGCGGGCTGTCCGTGTCCTTCGTCGCGGCGGGCGAGCTCGTCGACGTCGAACGGAGCTTCGTCCTGTGGCAGTCGACCGACGAGGTGCCCCAGCTACGGCTCAGCGTCCTCGCCCCGCTCGTCGGCGTCCCGTCCGACGAGGGCGCGACCGAGACGCTCGCGCAGGCGCGCGCCGTCCGCGAGAACCCGTCACCGACGCCCGTGTCCCCGGCCGGCCCCACGGAGGGCACCCAGGCTCCCGCCGCTGACGCCACCGGCGCGCAGAGCGCGACCGAGACATCCGGAACCCCGCCCGACCCCGAGAACCCCGGCAACACGCTCGACGCGCTCGTCACGCCAGAGGGCCGGCTCGGGCGCGTCGTCGTGGCGACAGCCGCCTTCCCCGCGGTGTCCTGGGCAATCGACCCCGCCGTCGTCGACGCCGCGGCGGCGAGCGGCACCGCCGCAGGGGCGGCCTGGGTCGAGCGGGTGCGCGGCGCGGTCCTCGGACGGGACCTCTTCGCGCTCGGCTGGCAGGACCCGGACCCGTCCGCGCTCACGGGAGACGGCACCGAGCTCCAGATCCGCGCGTCCGAGCTCTCCGCGCGGCTCGGCCCCGAGCTGCTCGGCACGACCCCCCGCACCGACCTCGCCTGGCCCGTGCCCGGCACGCTGTCGAGCGAGGTCGCGACGGGCCTCGTCGAGGCGGGATCGAGGATCGTCGTCGCGGGACCGGACGACCTCCCGCCGAGCCGTCCCGGGACGTCGACGCCGGGCACGCGCGTCGACCTCACGACGCCCGCCGGGTCGCTCACGGCGCTCGTCCCCGACGCCGCGATCACGTCCCAGCTCGTCGACCCCCGGGGTCGCACGCACGCGACGCAGGCACAGTGGCTCCTTGCGCTCACCGCGGTCGTCGCGCACGAAGACCTCACGACCTCCCGGCACGTCCTCGCCGCGCTCCCGCGCGACTGGGCCCCCGACACGCAGGCCACCGCGTCGCAGCTGCGCGCGCTGAGCATCGCCCCGTGGATCGCGCTCACCACGGTCTCGACCGTGCTCGGCGCGGGCGACGCCCCGGACGTCGAGCGTCTCGCGCTGCCGCTTCTCGTCCGCGACAGCGCCGCCCTCGACGGCGACCGCGTCGAGGAGCTGCTCGACGTCAAGGAACGCGTCGAGCTGTTCGCCCCCGTCGTCACGGGCGCAGACGGCCTGCTCGACCGCTCCGTGCGCGCCGTCCTCGCGCCGACGTCGATCGCGTGGCGTGCCGACACCGAGGGTCGGGCGGCGCTCGTCGACACGGTGAGCGCCCTCGCCGAGCTGCGCACCGGCGGCCTCTCCGTCATCCCCGGGAGCGACATCAACCTCGTCTCCTCGACCGGCGCCGTCCCGGTCACCGTGCGCAACGAGCTCGACGAGGAGGCGACCGTCGACGTCGAGCTCCGCCCCGACTCCGCGAAGCTCGTCGCGGCGGGCGCGGTGCGCGTCGTCGTCCCGGCCCGCTCCGAGCAGTCGGTGTGGGTTCCGGTCGAGTCGGTCGCCAATGGCGTCGTCCACGTCGAGGTCCACCTGCTCTCCCCCGACGGCAAGCCCGTCGCCCAGTCGATCGGCGTCGACATCACGGTGAGCGCCGAGTGGGAGAACGTCGCGACGGCCGTCGTCGCGGCCGCCCTCGCGCTGCTGCTCACGCTCGGCATCGTGCGCACCGTCCGGCGTGGACGCACGACGACGCGCGCGACCGCGGCCGAGGCCGCCGCGGCGATCGCCGAGGACGAGGGCAAGCTGCCGCCGACGGACACCGAGGACGCGATCGACCTCGTCGAGGCGGCCGTCCTCAACCAGCCCGACGACGACGAGCCCGACACCCCACCCGCGCCTGACCCCGCGCCTGATCCCTCCCCCGGACCCGAACGGTGAGCAGCGGGCTCGGGCGGTCCACGCTCGTCATGACGGCGGGCACCCTCGTGTCCCGCGTGCTCGGCTTCGTGCGGACCGCCCTGCTCGCGGGGACGATCGCCGCGACCGGACTGTCGGCGAACTCCTTCGACCTCGCCAACAAGATCCCCTCGATCCTCCAGATGCTCATCGCGGGCGGGGTGCTCAACGCGGTGCTCGTGCCCCAGGTCGTCCGGGCCTACCAGCGCGCGCGCGACGACCCGCAGAGCCTCGCGGACGGCACCTCGGGCGACGTGTTCGTCTCCCGGCTGCTCACCATCGGCGGCGCGATCCTCCTTGGCCTCACCGTCGTGTTCACCGCGGGATCCGGGCTGCTCGTCGGGGCGTACTCGGGCGGTGGCCCCGAGCTCACCGCTCTCGCGACCGCCTTCGCCTTCTGGTGCATGCCCCAGGTGTTCTTCTACGGCGTCTACACGCTGCTCGGTCAGGTGCTCAACGCCCGCAAGTCCTTCGGGCCGTACATGTGGGCCCCCGTCGTCAACAACCTCGTCGCGATCGCCGGCCTCGGGGCGTTCCTCGTCCTCTTCGGCCGCCCGGACGCCGGCGCCGGCGCGGACTGGTGGGACGGCGGCAAGATCGCCGTCCTCGCGGGCACGGCGACGCTCGGCGTCATCGGGCAGGCCGTCGTCCTCGTGCCGTTCCTGCGACGGCTCGGCTTCCGGTTCCGGCTCGTGTGGGGCGTGCGGGGCGTCGGGCTCGGAACAGCGGGGCGCGTCGCCGGGTGGACCTTCGCCGCCCTCCTCGTCGGCCAGGGCGCCTACCTGCTCGCGACGAACGTCATGACGGCTGCCGAGAAGGCGTCCGTCTCGGGGATGAGCGCAATCGCAGGGAACGCGGCGTACTCGATCGCGTTCATGGTGTCGATGCTGCCGCACTCGCTCGTCACGGTGTCGCTCGTCACCGCGCTTTTCACCGGGCTCGCGCGCCACGCCGGTGCGGGGCGGACCGACTCCGTGCGCGCCGACCTCTCCCACGGCCTGCGGCTGCTCGCAGTGTTCACGTCCTTCGCGTCGGTCGGTCTCGCCGTCCTCGCGCTGCCGCTCGCCCGGGTCATGCTCCCCGGCAACGGGGTCGACGAGGTGCGCGCCGTCGCGGGCGTCGTCGTCGCGCTCCTGGGGGGTCTCGTCGCGCTCGGCGCGTGGGCGCTGTGCCAACGCGTCTACTACGCGTACGAGGACGCGCGCGGGCTGTTCTGGATCCAGGTGCCGATGGCCGTCGTCGTCGCGGGTGGGTCGTTCCTTGCCCAGGGCCTGCTCGAGGCGCCGTGGTGGGTCGTCGGCGTGAGCGCCGCGATGTCGGCGTCGAACTGGCTCGGGGCGCTCGTCGCGCTCGGTCGGCTGCGGGGCAGGCTCGGTGGGATCGACGGGCCGCGGGTGCTGCGGTTGCACGTTCGCACCGGGCTCGCGGCTCTCGGCGCCGGTGGCCTCGGCTGGGCCGTGCTCCACCAGGTCGGTGGGCTCGACGACCTTGGCTGGTGGGTCGCGGCAGGGCTGTGCGCCGGTGTCGGGACGCTCATGGCCGCCGCCTACCTCGGCCTGCTCGCGCTCATGCGGGTGCGCGAGCTCGGGGTGCTGCTCGGCCCCGTGCGGTCCCGGCTCGGGCGCGGAGGGCCGCCCGGTCCCCCGGACGCGGCAGCGGGGACGGAGACCGCCGGGACGGCCTCCGCGGAACCGACGGCCCTCGAAGCGGCCGCGTACGATGACGTCGCCGGGACCGGTGAGGACGCAGTAGGAG
>JAFABT010000299.1 GCA_023425905.1 Actinomycetes bacterium
GCCTGGATGCGGCGACGGTGCGGGTCGGGCGCGACTCGCGGCTCGCGGACGTTCCCGGGTTCACCGAGGGCCTGCTCCGGATGAGCTATCTCGCCCGGGACGGCAAGGTGAGCGTCGTCCAGCCGGACGAGAGCCTGCGGGCGGGGGACGACGTCGTCGTCGTGGGCCCCGGGCGGGCGGTCGCCGCGGCGATCGAGCACCTGGGGACGCGGCTCGACGAGCACCTGGCCGACGATCGCCGGACGGTCGACTACCGCCGCATCGTCGTCTCGGATCCGCGGGTGGCCGGGCGAACGATCGCCGAGCTGGACTTCCCGGGCCGGTTCGACGGTGTGGTCACGCGGGTGCGCCGGGGCGACCTGGACCTGCTGGCGACGGAGGACGTCTCCCTCGAGCTGGGTGACCGGGTGCTTGCGGTCGTCCCGCGCGAGCGCCTTGCCGAGGTGCGGGGGTTCCTGGGCGACTCCGAGCGACGCGTCTCTGAGGTCGATGCGTTGACGATGGGGATCGGGATGGCGCTCGGTCTCGCGGTGGGGCTCGTGACGATTCCGCTGGGCGGGGGGATCACGTTCGCGCTGGGCGCGGCGGCGGGGCCCCTCGTGGTGGGCATGGTGCTCGGCCGTCTGGAGCGGACGGGTCCGCTCGTGTGGGGGTTGCCGCACGCGGCGAACCTCACGATCCGCCAGCTGGGGCTGCTGTTCTTCCTCGCCGCGGTGGGGTTGTCGTCGGGGCAGGCGTTCGCGGAGTCGGCGTTCACGGTGACCGGGCTGACGATCGTGCTGGCCGCGGTCGGAGTGGTCGCGGTGACCGCGGTGGCGTTCTTCTGGGCGGCACGGACGATCGGCGTGAGTGCGCCGCGGGCGGCGGGGGCGTTCGCGGGGATGCTGGGACAGCCGGCGATCTTGTCGTACGCGACAGAGCAGGTGGTCGACGAGCGGGTCGAGGGCGGTTACGGCGCGCTGTTCGCGCTGGGGATCATCGTGAAGATCGTGCTGGTCCAGGTGCTCGTCGGGCTCTAGGCGGGAGCGCCTGGGACCAAAGACCTACTCGCGCGGTACCACTAGATCTAGCCTTTCAATCTCAGGCGAGCACTAGATGTAGTGGCCTACGACGGAGAAGGCGGCGCAGAGACGTGACGATCACGCTGGATGAGACTGGCAGCCCCGCAGCGGACGCGACTCCGGCCCAGGAGCCCGTCCAGGCCCCCACGCTGACCGTGCGCAAGCGCGACGGCCGCACGCTCCCCTTCGACTCCAGCCGCATCCGCGCCGCCATGACCAAGGCGTTCGTCGAGGTGCACGGCGAGGTCACCCCCCTGCACGAGCTGACGATCACCGACCTCCTCGAGCGCACCCTCGCCGAGCTGCGCAACCGGTACACCGACGAGGTGCAGATCTACGAGATCCAGAACGTCGTCGAGCACACGCTGCTCTCCTCGCACGAGTACGACGTCGCGAAGGTCTACATCGACTACCGCGTCCAGCGCGACCTCGCCCGCGCGCAAGCGGTCGACGTCAACCACTCGATCGGCATGCTCATCGGCAAGGACACGACCGTCGTCCACGAGAACGCCAACAAGGACGCCGACGTCTTCAACACGCAGCGCGACCTCACCGCCGGCGCCGTCGGGAAGGCCATCGGCCTGCGCATGCTCCCCGACCACGTCGCCAACGCGCACGTCAAGGGCGACATCCACTACCACGACCTCGACTACCACCCGTATGCGCCGATGACGAACTGCTGCCTCATCGACTTCCGGGCGATGCTCTCCGAGGGGTTCCGCATCGGTAACGCGCAGGTCTCCCCGCCCCGCTCCATCCAGACGGCGACCGCGCAGATCACGCAGATCATCGCCAACGTCTCCTCGAGCCAGTACGGCGGCTGCTCGGTCAACCGCATCGACGAGCTGCTCGCGCCGTATGCGGAGCTCAACTTCGCCAAGCACATGGCCGACGCCGAGCGGTGGATCGAGGACGCCACGCGCCGCGAGGAGTACGCGCGTGAGACGACGCGCAAGGACATCTACGACTCGATGCAGTCCCTCGAGTACGAGATCAACACGCTGTTCACGTCGAACGGGCAGACGCCGTTCACCACCGTGGGCTTCGGCCTCGGCACGAACTGGTTCGAGCGCGAGATCCAGCGCGCGATCCTCGAGGTGCGCATCCTCGGCCTCGGCAAGGAGCGCCGCACCGCGATCTTCCCCAAGCTCATCTTCACGCTGCGTCGCGGCGTCAACCTCGACCCGGGCGACCCGAGCTACGACCTCAAGCAGCTCGCCGTCGAATGCTCGACCAAGCGCATGTACCCCGACGTGCTCAGCTACGACAAGATCGTCGAGATCACCGGCTCGTTCAAGGTGCCGATGGGCTGCCGCTCGTTCCTCCAGGGCTGGTCGGACGCGAACGGCGACGACGTCGTCGAGGGTCGGATGAACCTTGGCGTCGTCACGCTCAACATCCCGCGCATCGCACTCGAGACGCGCGGCGACGTCGACGGCTTCTGGGCCCTTCTCGAGGAGCGCCTGAGCATCATCCACGACGCGCTCGTCTTTCGCGTCGAGCGGTGCAAGCAGGCGGTGCCCGCGAACGCGCCGATCCTCTACCGGCACGGGGCGTTCGGCGAGCGCCTGGCCCCGGAGGACGAGGCCGACACGCTGTTCCGCGATCGACGCGCGACCGTGTCGCTCGGGTACATCGGCCTCTACGAGGCTGCCTCCGCGTTCTTCGGCGGGGACTGGGAGTCCGACCCGGAGGCGAAGGAGTTCACTCTGCGCGTCCTGCGCACGCTGAGCGAGCACGCCCGCGCGTGGACCGCGCGCTACGGCTACCAGTTCTCCGTCTACGCGACGCCGAGCGAGTCCCTCACGGACCGTTTCGCGCGCCTTGACGCGAAGAAGTTCGGCGACGTCGAGAACATCACCGACAAGGGCTACTACACGAACTCGTTCCACTACGACGTCCGCAAGAACCCGACGCCGTTCGAGAAGCTCGACTTCGAGAAGGTCTACGCACCCCTCACGTCCGGCGGGTTCATCCACTACTGCGAGTACCCCGTGCTGCAGCAGAACCCCAAGGCGCTCGAAGCCGTGTGGGACTACGCGTACGACCGCGTCGGCTACCTCGGCACCAACACGCCCATCGACCACTGCCTCGAGTGCGACTTCAAGGGCGACTTCACGCCGACCGCCCGCGGTTTCGCGTGCCCCGCGTGCGGCAACGACGACCCGCGCACGTGCGACGTCGTCAAGCGCACGTGCGGCTACCTCGGCAACCCGCAGCAGCGCCCCATGGTGCACGGCCGCCACGTCGAGATCTCCTCGCGGGCCAAGCACATGGCCGGCAGCACCGGGGCGCTCCCCGATGGCGCGTGACCCACTCCCCGAGTGGCGGTCCGACCGGCTGAGCCAGGACCGGGTCGCCGACTACAAGCCGTTCGTCATGGTCGACGGCGAGGGCGTGCGGTGCAGCCTCTACGTGAGCGGCTGCCCGTTCGCGTGCGAGGGCTGCTTCAACGAGGCCGCGTGGTCGTTCCGCTACGGCGACGTGTTCGACGACGCCCTCGCCGACCGGATCGCTGCCGACCTCGCGCATGAGGCCGTGCAGGGCCTCACCCTGCTCGGGGGCGAGCCGTTCCTCAACACGGGCGTGTGCTTGCGCGTCGTGCGGCGGCTGCGCGCCGAGCACGGCCGCGCCAAGGACGTGTGGGCCTGGAGCGGGTACACCTTCGAGGAGCTGCTCGCGTGGGCGGCCGAGGGGCATGAGGACAAAGCCGAGCTGCTCGACGAGGTGGACGTGCTCGTCGACGGGCGCTTCGACCTCGAGCAGAAGGACCTGCGGCTCGCGTTCCGTGGGTCGCGGAACCAGCGCGTGCTCGACGCGCGCGCGTCGCTCGCCGCGGGGCGGGCGGTGGCGTGGGCCGGTGTGCACGACGCCGCCGCGACGGTCGAGCAGGTCGACCGGCGCGCGATGGTCTGAGGGCGCCGCGGCGCGACGGTCACGAGCGGCGGCGCCCGACACGGAGGCGTGAGAAATCGTATCGATTCGAGTACGCTGGGAACCGGCGCCGCGGAATGA
>JAFABT010000314.1 GCA_023425905.1 Actinomycetes bacterium
GCCGCCGAGGGCGCGGGTGCCGCCGTCGAAAGCGCGGGCCCGGTCCGCGAGAGCGCGGGTCCGGCCGCCGAGGGCGCGGATGCCGCTGTCGAAAGCGCAGGTCCGGTCGCCGAGGGCGCGGGTCCCGCGCGGGGCCGCACCGAGGGGGACCGGATGGCGGAGAGTTCGGTGCGCTAGGTGCACCGAACTCTCCGCTTGGGGCCGGTGCCCGCGGGGGATGGCGGGTTCGCTGCCGCGCAGGGCGGGACTGCTGGGTGCCAGAGAACGTGACCGGACAGGCGCGGCGCGACCCGTCTGGCGGCCGCGTCGCGCCGCGCGCACGCCCGTTGACAAGGTCTGCGCACGCGGATCGGCAAGGTCTGACGGCGACCGCTCGCGCATCGCGTCAAGCAGACCTTGACGCGACAGGAGTGTCAACGAATGCTTGACGTGTGACCGACGCCGACGCACCCCGTTCCCTCCGCGACCACCTCGCAGCCGCGCTAGACGCCTCCTCGCCGGACCTCGCGGGGCGTCTCGACACGGAGCTCGACGCCCATCTCGAGCTCGTGGCGCTCGCCCGGGACGCCCACAGCGAGACCGCGACGCTGCTGCGCGCCGCGGTGAGCTCGGCCCGCGGGGTGGGCTGCACGTGGGAGCAGGTCGGTGCAGTGCTCGGCATGACGCGGCAGGCCGCTCAGCAACGATTCGGCAGCCGCGACGACGGGTCAGCCGACGCGTCCACGGCGGCCGGGGGAGGCCCGGTGGGCGCGACCACCGTCACGCTCACTCCGCTCAACGCGTTCAACGAGATGCGCATCCTCACGCGGGCCGGTCGCCACGGCTGGCACACGGTCGGCTACGGTCCGCTCTTCCACACCGTCACCCGTTCCGAGCAGCAGTGGGAGCACTACCGCGGCGGCTTCATGGCTGGTCCGCCGCCGGGCGAGGGCTGGCAGCGCGTTGGCTCCGGCTGGGGTCCCTGGACCTACTACACGCGCCCCGTCGACGCGCCCGCCCTTCCTGGCCTGGACGACGCACCCGAGATCTTGGGCTGGTAGCCCCCGGCCCACCCCACCTCCCTCACGCGGGGGGCCGCGCCGCCGACGACGCGGGTCCTCCCGCCGACAGCGCGGGTTCCGCCGCCGACGACGCGGGCCCTGTCGCCGAGGACGCGGGTCCTGTCGCCGAGAGCGCGGGTCTGGCCGCCGAGAACGCAGGTCCTGTCGCCGAGGACGCGGGCCCTGTCGCCGAGGACGTGGGTTCCACCGCCGACGACGCGGTTCCCGTCGCCGAGAGGCGGGTCCCGTTGCCGCCGACGCGGGACTGGCCGCCGAGAACGCGGGCCCTGTCGCCGAGGACGTGGGTTCCACCGCCGACGACGCGGTTCCCCTCGCCGAGAGCGCGGGCCCTGTCGCCGAGGACGTGGGGTCCACCGCCGGCGACGCGGTTCCCCTCGCCGAGAGCGCGGATCCCGCGCGGGGACGCCCCGTCGGAGGTCTCACAGCGGAGAGTTCGGCGCGCTAGGTGCACCGAACTCACCGCTCGGGCCCGTGCCGGTGCCGGTGCCGGTGGAGATGAGCGGAGTCCTGCCGTGCAGGGAGGGACTGCAGCGCGCGCGCCGGAGGTGCGGCCCGACACACCCGGAGCGCCCCGACCTGACGGTCGAGGCGCTCCGGGTGGTCGTGCGACGCGTCAGGCGCTCAGGAGAGCTTGCCGTCGATCATCTCGAGGACGCGGTCGCAGTGCTCGAGCACGTCGCGGTCGTGGGTGACCATGACGACGGCGACGCCATCGGAGTGCGCGCGCTCGGCGAGCAGCTCGACGACCTCGTGGCTGCGCTTGCGGTCGAGCGCGGCCGTGGGCTCGTCGACGAGCATGAGGCTCGGCCGGTTGACGAGCGCGCGGGCGATGCCGACGCGCTGACGCTCACCCCCGGAGAGCTGCCCGGGACGGTGCGTGGCGCGCTGCTCCATGCCGACCGACGCGAGGAGCGCGTCGACGTCGGCGTCGCGGTTGCCTGCGAGGCGACCGGTGAGCCGGAGCTGGTCGGCCGCAGTGAGGGCGGGGATGAGGTTGCCCGACTGGAAGACGAAGCCGATGTTCGTGAGGCGGAACTTCGCCGCCGCGCCCTTGGACAGCGTCGACAGGTCGGTCCCGTGCACGCGGACCGTCCCGGAGTCGGGGCGGGCGAGGGCGCCCGAGATCGCGAGCAGCGACGACTTGCCGGACCCTGAGGGGCCGACGACGGCGACGAGCTCGCCGGGCAGGACGGTCATCGACACGCTGTCGAGCGCACGGACGCGGGACTCGCCGTCGCCCAGCTCGAGCACGGCGTCGATCACCTCGAGGGCGGGAACGGGGGTGGCGTTCATCGCTGGCCTCCAAGGGCGCTGAGCGGGTCGACGCGGACGATGCGGACGACGGCGATCGTCGCTCCGAGCAGCCCGAGCACGACGGTGAGGGTCGAGGCGATCGCGATCGGTCCGGTCTCGAGAGCGAACGGCATGCCGTCTGGCATGGCCATGCCGAGCCCGATGCCCGCCGCGAGGCCGAGCGCGGTGAAGACGAGCAGGAGGATCGCGGCCTGCACGAGCGAGTCGCGCAGCAGGTAGCGGCTCGACGCCCCGACGGCCCGGAGGACCGCGACCTCGTGCGTGCGCTGGATGGTCCACACTGTGAAGAACGCGCCGACGACGAGCCCGCAGATGACGTAGAGGAACACCTGGATCATCTCGAGGGTGAGCGTCTCGGCCTCGTAGCCGGGGGAGGCGTTGAACGCCTCGGTGAGGGTCATCGTCGTCGTGCTGGCCGCGGCGTCGAGCGCCGCGGTGTCGAGGCCGTCGGTGAACTGGACCGCGACGACGCTCGAGTAGGGGTGGTCGACGGCGGCGAGGGCCTCGGCCGTCGGTGCGCCCGCGGCGGTCGCACCCGAGGCGAACAGGCGCCAGGTATCGATCGGCAGGTAGGCGACGTCGACGTGGCCGAAGGTCGCCTGGCCCTCGGTGAAGCCGACGACCGTGAGCTCGGCGTCGAGGCGGTCGAGGGTGATGACGGTGCCGACCTCGATGCCGGCGTCACGCAGCGGCTCGGAGACGACGATGCCGGCAGGGCCGTCGATCGTCGCACCGGAGGACACCGGCGGTGCGAGGAAGCCGTCGGGGACCACACCGAACAGCGTGAGGTCGACCTGAGTGCCGGCGTCGGTCGTGCCGTTGACGATGCTCACGCCCATGGGCTCGGCGGCGGTGACGCCGTCGGCGCCCTGCCAGGCGGCGAGCTGGTCGGCGTCGACGACGGAACGCGAGAAGGCGTTGTCCTTGATCGTGCCCTCGTCGAAGGCAAACGACTGGACGGGAAGGGTCTTGAGGCCGGAGACGCCGTCGTTGACGAGTCCGGAGGACAGGCCGGAGAGCAGTACGACGAGAACCGAGATCAGCGCGATCACGACTCCCATGAGTGCGAACCGGCCCTTTGCGAACGTGAGCTCGCGCAGGGCAAGGAACATGAGGACGTCCTCAGAGGAAGAGAGCGATGGGTTGCCGACAGGGGTGTCGGCAACGTCTCCATCGTCGCACGGGACCCGTCGCGCGCCCAAGACGGGTGAGCGGTTGACGCATGCCTCGTTCGTCACACCCGGGCGCGGCCGGGCGGTGCGCGCTCAGCGCGGCAGGCCGTCCAGCAGGAGCGTGCAGACGTCCTCGGCGACGGCCTCGGCGTCGACGCCGCGGTGCACCTGGGCGATCCCCGCGCTGATGACGCTCTGGGCGAGAGCGAGCCAGCGCTCGGGCTCCGCGAGGTCGAGACCCCGCAGCAGGTCGAGAAGCGGCATGACGAGGGTGTCGTGCAGCGCCATGACCTCCTCGACACGGTCGGCGGGAAGGTCGGCGAGCGTGAGGACGCCCGCGAGGTCGTGCCGTCCGTCCGTCGTCATGCGCATCGTCGCCGTGACGTACGCGCGCAGCCGCGGCTCGCCACCCTCGACCCCTCCGAGCGCGGCAGCGAGATCCCGTGCCCACGCCTCGAAGGCCTCGACGGCGATCGTGACGAGCAGCTCGTCCCGGGAGGCGAAGTAGTCGTAGAAGCTCGAACGGGACAGCCCCGCCCGTTCGCACAC
>JAFABT010000351.1 GCA_023425905.1 Actinomycetes bacterium
CGTCGTCTCGCACGACCGGTACCTGCTCGAGCGCGTGACCGACCAGCAGTTCGCGATCATTGACGGCCTGCTGCGGCACGTCCCGGGCGGCGTCGACGAGTACCTCACGCTCTCGGCGCAGCGGCGCACCGGGGCGGGCGGCGGGACGCGCGGGGCCTCCTCCGCCGAGGACGCGGGCTCGACCCCGGCGGACGGGCCGACTCTCAGCGGGGCGGCACTGCGCGCGGTGACCAAGGAGCTCGCCGCGACCGAGCGCCGGATGGCGAAGGTCGCCGACCTCGTCGCTGCGCTGCACGACGAGATGGCGGCGCACGACCCGAACGACTACACGGGCCTCGGCGCGCTCACGGCGCAGCTCGCGACGCTCGAGTCAGAGAACGCCACGCTCGAGGAGCGGTGGCTCGAGCTCTCGGAACAGCTCGGCTGAGCACGGCCGCCGGACGACCTCAACACCTGTAGAGTCGGTGACATGCCCCGTCGCCCCTCCCTCCCGGCCACGCTCGCGGCCGGGACCCTCGCGCTCGCCGGGCTGCTCCACCTCGCCTGGGCGAGCGGCAGCCACCTCCCCGCACCCGACGAGGCCAGCCTCGCGCGCGCCGTGACCGGCGCGAGCACCATGCCACCCGCGATCGCGAGCGCAGCCGTCGGCATCGCGATGCTCCTCGCCGCGGCCCTCACGCTGCTCACCCGGCGGCACCGCGTCCTCGCATGGCTCGCCGGGGCGATGGCCGCAGTACTCCTCGCGCGGGCGCTCGTGCCCGTCGACGTGCTCATGGCCGCCCTCGGGCTTGAGGAGCCGGGCACCGAGTTCCGCAGCGCCGACCTCACCGTCTTCCGACCGCTGTGCGCGGCCCTCGCGGCGCTCGTCGCGCTCGAGCTCGTCCTCGGCCGCCGCGCCCGCTAGGCCCTCCGCTACGCCATCTGCTGCACGACGCGCGCACCCGACGCCGGGCCCCGAGGGGGTTCCCGTGGCCCGACGGAGCTCACCGCCGCGCTTCGCGCAAACCGCCGGTCGCGCGGGCCAGGAGGACGCCCGCGACGACGCCGACCGCCGCCGGAAGAACCGCGAGAAGGCTCAGTCGCAGTGCTAGCGGTTCGATGACCCAGTTCTCCACGAGTGTTCCGCTCGCGACGAAAATGAGAAACGCCCCGACGAGCCGGCCGTCGACCGTCTTGCCCTGCACGGCCGTCTCCTCGTCCGGAACCTCGTCCCCTGCGTGCCGGGCCTTGATCGACGACATGGTGATCAGGACCGCACTGCCGAAGATCACCAAGGGCGAGATCACGGCAAACATAACATCGAGCATCATCGGACCCTGTCGGTGGCGCCGCACCGGCTCACATCAACTCCATGATGAGGTCCTTGCATGTGCCGAGTCCAAGGAGATTGACGATCACGGTCGACCCATTCTTGATCATGGTCTCCACCGCCTTCGCCTGCTTCTTCGTGAGGTCCTTCTTGTTCTTCACGTACTTGACGAACTTCTCGACGACGGCATCCCATTTTCCGCCAAGCGTCTTGTACGCCGAGTAGAGAGTCTTCGCAGCCTTCACGATCTTCTCTGCCTTCGCGAAGGCGCTGATGACCTTCGCGCCTCCCGCCGCAAGGAGAGCGAGTTCTCCGAGGCAGCCTGCGACGTGGGTCGCCCACCACCAAGCCGACGGATCCGCGACCACCGGGAACGTCGCCCGAGAGGTGTCGACGACCTGAACGATACGGTCACCGTCAACTTCGAACGTCGTGGGAAGCCTCGTTCCGTCCGCATCGACGGCCCACGGTGCACTGATCCCCGCGAGGGGCTCTGCATTGGCGGCGCCCTGCTCAGACACTGAGATCAACTGCAGCCCGCCCGAGCTGTCTGCTTCCCAGCGGTAGCCCTCAGGGACCGAGCTGTCGATCTCGAAGCGAGACTCGTCGCCTCCCTCGTGAAACACAGCGATGAGCTGGATCTCCCCTGCGTCGGTGACATGGGCGAAGATCTCGTCCCCCGACTTGGCCACCGCCGCGAGGTAGTCCCCGGTGACCTCAACCTCGTCCACGGCAGGCACGTCGAACCCGATGAACGCCTCGCCGTCGACAGACACCGACCCGGCGAAGAGCCCGTTCGTGTCGTCGAGCGTCGCGACTCCCCCAGGGGACAATGCGACGCCGTCCACCGTGGGCTCAGTTTCGCCCACGAGGTCACCCAGATCGCCGTCGAACCCGTCGAGTCCTTCGAGATGCTCGTTGAGTGACCCGGCCTCCGCTGTTGGCGTCTCGCGATCGGCGGGCACGGCCGTCGCCACTGAGCCCGAGAGGAGCAGAGTTCCTGCTGCGATCAGAGCAATGGGCGTCGAAATCCGCATGGCAATCTTCCTGATGTGCACCGTTGCCCCTTGTTCAGGCCACCCTCGCAGGATCGATATGGCTTCACGGGAGATTAGCACGAACAGCCACAACTTTCTATACACACGTGTGGTGGCTTTTCGCCCTACGCCATCTGCTGCACGACGCGCGCACCCGACGCCGGGCCACGCGTCGTCACGACCTCCGAGGCGACGCCGGCCCGAGCGATCTCCGTGGCGATCTCCCCCGCGTGGTGCCCGTCACGGGCGAGCGCGGCGATCGTCGGGCCGGACCCGGAGACGATGACGCCGAGCGCCCCGGCCTCACGCGCCACGTCGAGCGGACCATGGAGGTGCGGGGCGAGGTCGAGCGCCGCCTCCTGCAGGTCGTTGTGGAGCGCGGCGCCGAGCGCGACCGGGTCGCCCGCACGCAGCGCCTGGATGAGCGTGTGGTCGACGTCGGGCTCGTGCCGGGCCCTGCCCTCGACGAGCTCGTCGAAGCGCCGGTAGACCGCGGGGGTCGAGAGCCCTTCCGTCTGCAGCGCGAGCACCCAGTGGTACTCGCCGCGCACCATGAGCGGCGAGAGCAGCGTGCCGCGACCCGTGCCCACCGCGGTATGGCCGAAGAGCGGGAACGGCACGTCCGAGCCGAGCTCCCCCGCGAGCTCGGCGAGCTCGTCACGTGAGAGCCCCGTGCTCCACAGGGCGTCACAGGCGACAAGCGTCGCGGCGGCGTCGGAGGAACCACCGCCCATCCCGCCGGCGACCGGCACCCCCTTGACGAGCTCGAGGTCGACGGCCGCATGGATGCCGACGTGGTCGGCGAGCCGCAGCGCCGCGCGCACCGCGAGGTTCGACGCGTCGAGCGGCACCCGCTCCGCACCCGGACCGCGCACGGCGATCCGGACGTCCTCGGCGGTCGGAACCGAGGTCCAGGCCACGCCCGCCGTCGCCCCATCGGCGGCGCTCCCGCGCGCAGGCTCACTCGCGATGACCTCCTCCGTGAGCGCGAGCGCGTGGAAGACGGTCGCAAGAGGGTGGTAGCCGTCGTCGTCGAGCGCGCCGCAGCGCAGCGAGAGATTGATCTTGCCCGGGGCGCGCACCCGCACCGTCCGCACCGGGGCGTCGCCCGGGCCACCGATCCGGCGGGGCGCGGCGATCGTCAGGCCCTCGCCCGCGCGACGACGCCCCGGCGTGCCGAAGCTGCGCACGTCGCTCACGCGGGGACCTCGGCCCACAC